>NZ_JAIJZQ010000009.1:0-85354 GCF_019754195.1 Streptococcus sp. 2018037 | reverse complement strand
TGGCTAAGAAATTAGTCCAAGATAGTAGAAGCAGAAAGAAAAACACAGACAGTTCGGCTGAATTTCATCAGAATCAGCTTGAATCTATCTGTGTTTTTTATTTACTGGCTAGTTTTTGCCCAGTCTCGATAGGACCGTTTTAAAGACGGGACGGATTTGTAGATAACAGAAAAACCGCTACTTACAGACCGGTCAAAGTTGGAAGTGCGGTTTTACTGTTTATTTTTTTCGTTGAAATATTAGAACCTATATTCACAGTTCAGCACTTCCACCTAAGGCTAGTTTTCAGCTACTCATCGTTAGTTTTTTTCAAAATACAGTCGTATTCCCTCAAAAAACTGCCTTGATTAACTAAAAACTATCTCTTATATAAAAGTACTTCACTTGTGAATACAGGTTCTTAAAATAGCCAGTAAAAGAATGCCAAAGTGTATCATTAGCTCAATCGCTTCGTAAACTGACATCGACGGTCACCTTTCTAAGGAGTTGTGCCATGGTCTCACCTCCTGAATCAGATTTCCGTCCTGCCTTCGGAACTTCCCTACACTAGATTAATTCGGAAAACAACAAGCATTTTGTTCCGCTTTTTTAAAATAAAAGGCAAAAAATGAGAAACACACATAATAATCGCCAAAGAGTTGTACAAGAAGTTTGACAACTCTTTTTTTCTATGCTATAGTAAGCCTAGAAATGATGAGAGGTATTGCTTATGGAAGCTATTGTATATTCCCATTTTCGAAATCACTTAAAGGACTATATGAAAAAGGTCAATGACGAGTTTGAGCCTTTGGTTGTGGTTAATAAAAATCCAGAAGAAGATATTGTTGTACTGTCAAAGAGTGAGTGGGATAGTTTACAAGAAACCCTTGCTGTTGCTCGGAACGCCTACCTATCTCAGAAAGTCTTGCGTGGTATGGCTCAAGTCAAAGCGGGACAAACTCAAGAACGAAACTTGATAGAGGCGGACTAACATGGGAATCCATTTTACAGACGACGCCTGGGAAGACTATCTCTACTGGCAAGGTCAGGATAAGAAAATACTGAAGAGAATCAATAAGATTATCAAGGATATGCAGCGACATCCTTTTGAAGGCATTGCCAAACCAGAACCTTTGAAGTATGATTATCAAGGTGCTTGGTCAAGAAGGATTGATGCGGAGAATCGGTTGATATATATGGTAGAAGCAGACCAGTTGTATATCTTGTCGCTAAAAGACCATTACGGGTGAGGGGGATTAACAAATGAAAAAAGTTGCTCTTTTGCGTGGTGTTACCCCTGTTGGCAAGAATAAAATTCCCAAGATGTCCTATCTGGCGGAAATTTTGACGGAAGCTGGTTTAACTTCTGTTCAAACCTATATTCAAAGTGGAAATGTTGTTTGTGAACCAGATTTGTCAGATGAAAAACTCAGCCAGCTTATCCATCAAACCATTAAAGAAAACATTGGTGCAGATTTGGCTGCTATCATTAAAAATCAGTCAGAGTTAACACAAGCAGTTGCTGAAAATCCTTTTGGTGAGGGTTATGATCCTTCTCGTGTCCATTTGGTCTTTACCAATGATGAGATAACTGGTGAAAAATTAAACAAATTATTGCACCAAGACTTTGGTGATGAGGAGTTACGTCTGGGAAGTCAATGTCTATACATGTATCTTCCGAGAGATGCTCGAAAGAAGAAACTAAATACCAATTATTTAGAAAAACAGCTGGGCATTACAGCGACGATGAGAAAACTAAGTGTTATTTCACGATTGAGTGAAATGGCGAAATAAAAAAACAAGAAAGAACACACATGAGAATCGCAGACAAAAACGTTACTCGGGCCGTCCTTGAGCGCCACGGGTTTACCTTTAAGAAATCCTTCGGTCAGAACTTTTTGACCGATACCAATATTTTACAGAAGATTGTGGACACGGCAGAGATTGACCAGAATGTCAATGTCATCGAGATTGGACCTGGCATCGGGGCCTTGACCGAGTTTTTGGCGGAAAATGCTGCTGAGGTCATGGCTTTTGAGATTGACGACCGCCTGATTCCGATTTTGGCGGACACCTTGGGTCGCTTTGATAATGTGACCGTGGTCAACCAAGACATCCTGAAGACCGACCTGCAGACCCAGATTCAGAATTTCAAAAACCCTGACCTGCCTATCAAGGTCGTGGCCAATCTGCCTTACTACATCACAACTCCTATCCTCATGCACCTGATTGAGAGCAAGATTCCCTTCAGCGAGTTCGTGGTCATGATGCAGCGAGAGGTGGCCGACCGCATTTCTGCCGAGCCAAACACCAAGGCTTACGGCAGCCTGTCCATTGCGGTCCAGTACTACATGACTGCCAAGGTGGCCTTCATCGTGCCTCGCACCGTCTTTGTGCCCGCACCAAACGTGGACTCCGCCATTCTCAAAATGGTTCGCCGCGAGCAACCCCTGGTAAGCGTCAAGGACGAAGATTTCTTCTTCCGGGTGTCCAAGGCCAGCTTTGTGCACCGCCGCAAGACCCTGTGGAACAATCTGACCAACCATTTCGGCAAGTCCGAAGAGGTCAAGGACAAGCTGACACAGGCACTTGGCATGGCAGAGCTGGAAGCCAGTGTACGTGGGGAAGCCCTTTCTATGGCTGACTTCGCGCGTTTGTCTGACAGCCTTCAGGAAGTTGGCTTATAAAAAAATATTTGATTGTGGAGAAATCTGCAATCAATATTTAGTTTATTTAGAATTATAGTAGTTTTCTACTTGCCTTGTCCGTTGACAGTGGGGGGAAAGCTTGTTATACTGGGAGTTGATAAATTTTAAGGAATTATTGTCTGCAAATGAGCAGAATAGTAAGAACCCGTATTCACAGTTCAGCACTTCTACTTAAGGATAGTTTTTAAGCTAGTCATCGTTAGTTTTTTCAAAGTACAGTCAGTATTCTCTCAATAAAACTGCCTTGATTAGCGAAAAACTATCTCTTATTTATAATCACTTCACTTCTGAGTACAGGTTCTTACAAAAACAAGAGAGGGGTTCCCTCTTTTTTTATGAAGGTATCTTATGTTAAAAAAATTACTGAAAAAGCATCCAGATATTGTTGCAGTAACTGTATTTTTTCTTTTTTCGCTCACCCTTCTATTGCCACAGATTTTGACAAAAGCAGTGGTGACAGGAGACGATATTGTTTTTCATTATAATCGTTTTTATGATACAGCTATGCAAATTAAGTCAGGAGATTTTTCTTATATAATGAGCTTGCATGGCTATCAGCAATCTGGAAGGATTGTCAATGCTCTATATGGTCCATATCTAGCCTATTTGCAAGGAGCCTTGCTGTTGTTGGCCGGAACTTGGTATCGATATCAACTACTGTCTAATCTTCTTTTAGGAGTTTTGAGTGCCACTTCGCTTTATTTTCTAATGCGAGAAGTGAAAGTACGCTATTCTCTATCTGTTGGGTTATCCATGTTTTTCGTGACTACCTACTCTGTTCAATACTGGTGGGTAGCTCAAGGATTTTCAAGTTGGGGAGTGGCCTTATTTCCGCTTTGCTTGATTCCAGCAGTTCGATTCCTAAAAACTGGTAAAGTTCCTATTTTTCTGATGGCAGGAGCTGTAGGGTTAATGTTGCAGATACACATGCTGTCGGCTCTGTTTCTCATCTTAGCCTATGCAATTCTTTTTTCAATTGGTTGGTTAAAATCGCAAGACAAATGGAACGTAATGAAAGATGTACTGTTTTCGGTTGGAGTTTTTCTGATTTTAACTGTAAATATCTGGTTGCCCTTATTATATGTAAATGCAACAAATGAATTAGCAGCACCATTTATAAACAAAAAGTTTATTCAGTCAACAGTTACCTGGTCTAAGGCTTATTTCTTATACTTTCCATACTCTCTACCAATCATTTTTGCAACCTTTCTTTATTTTATGCTGAAAAAATGGAAGAAGCAATCGGTGATATTGAGGGGGCTGACATTAACTTTTTTGGTATTTTTTATTTTTTCAACAAATCTTTTTCCGTGGCAACTATTTGCTGGTAAAGGTATTGGATTAGTGGATTTAATCCAATTTCCCTTTAGATTCTTTTTGTATGCTAATACTTTACTTCTGACGATTGTTGGTCTTCAATTAACAGATTACGAAGTGCGTAAAAAGTTGTTTTTGGGGATGACAATCTTATCTACCATAATTGGTGTTGGTTTTACTTGGGATCAATATAATCAAGCAGTCAATGACCAGTACAACAAAGCAGAATTCTTACAAGATATGCTTCATACTACTCTATACGGAACAACGGAAGAATTACGTGCATCCTTGCATTCAAAAAATTTAGGTGAGTTTGTTCAACTGGCTCAGAAATCAACTCCCGACTATGTGCCGGTGTTATCTGAAAAAGAAGAGAATGTTCGTGCGGTAAATGAGGCTAAATCTCGTTATGATCGTTACCGTGACCAGATTATTTTACCTAACCAGCAATTTAATAAGCAAGTTTTTGGGGATAGCTTAAAAATAAGTTGGTCGGCAAATCAATCAGAGGAAATCCAAATACCGATTGTTATTTACCGAGATAGTGAATTGACATTGAATGGAAAGAGGTTAGGGAAGATGGATTATTATCTTTCCACTATTGGTGTGCCAACGGTTACCAGCCAAAAAGGGAAGAACACCCTTATCCTCTCCTATAAGCAACAATGGTGGTTATTGCCAGTTATCTTTATCAGTTTGACTGGCTGGATACTTTGGTCGATTTATTATACCTTTATCTACCGAAAATCAAATATTTCCTAAGAGAGAAATGCTATGAAACAAATCAAACTCAAGGCAACCAAGCAATTTATTCTGGTCATGGTAATGACCGTCTTGCTGGCTATGGGGCGAGCCCTTTTACTGAGTGATGTATCTTTTCCACTCCGGTTTATTCCCCTGCCCTTGATTGCCTATCTTATTTTTACATTTTATGTATTGGTCTTGCTTGATAAATATGAGAAATTTATAAAGACCAAAACCTTTGCCAAGTATGTCGGCTATTTTCTAGGTTTTCTATATCTTATCAACCTGGTCTATCGGCTCAATGCCAAGAAGTATCAACCCTGGAATATTTTCCGGAATAATCTCTTTCAATTTGAGCTTCTATTGATGTTGGCTCTTCCTGTATTGTTGGCATTTTTATGGCGGAAGAAGACGGGAATTCGAGAAAAATTAAGCCAGTGGTCAGCCAATCACTTGGTACCAGATGGCTATTTGCTCTTGACCAGCTTACTCTCGCTCAGTCCTCTCGCCATATCTTACTGGAAAGATAGCCATTATGAGAGTTTGGTTGAGAAAGGTTCTTACATAGAGTTTTTCAGCCAGACACCGCTGTTTGCACCTATTCATTTTATAGGGACTTACATTTTTCTTCGCTATCTTCATAAGGCATTTGTAGAGTTTAAGGCCAATCGGACCAACGTTCACAGCATGCTCTTTATCAGTTTGGCACTGGCTACGCTATCGCATATTGGTTATCAGGCTTCTATGGCTGGAGCGACTGGTTCTTATTTCACACGTCATCTCTTCCCAGGGGCTATTGTCTTCCAGATTGCCTGCCTCTTTTTCCTCAATGTCATCATTAGCCTAGTTATCAACCGCCAAATCTTATCTGTTGCCGTGATTGCTAGTCTAAACGTCATTTTGGTTACGGCCAATTTTCTCAAATTCCGCTACCGTTCGGAGCCATTGACCCCAAATGATTTCAAATGGGTCGGGAACTTGGGGATGATTCTCAGCTTTATCAGTCTACGTGTTGTCTTGGTATCGCTCGTCTTTATAGTCCTCCTTGTGTTTATCTACCGACGTATTCACAAGAAGTACTTCCAAGGAAGGATTGTCGCTTCTATCTGGAAACGGCTGGCAGGGATTTCTGTCATTATTTCCTTGATTTTAGGAATGGGCTGGGCAATTCGCAATGAAAAAGACCATAAGATTGCTGGCTGGATTCCTATTCTTTCTCAGGTCAATAACTGGCGGAACGTAGACTGGAAGGGCTACGCCTTTGTGGCTCGTTATCGCACTCTTTCATTCCTCTGGTTGCAGCAACTCAGCAAGACCAGTATGGAAATGCCTGAGAATTACTCTGAGAAGACCATGAAGGCCATTGTGAAGAAGTACACCGCCCTGGCTGAGGAAATCAATGCAGAACGGACAGGTCAATTGACTGACCAGACGGTTATCTATATTCTTAGCGAGAGTTTGGCTGACCCGCGTCGGATTCCCGGTGTAACCCTTAGTCAAAATGTCCTTCCAAATATTGAGTACATCATGAGCCAGACTACCAGTGGCTTGATGAAGAGTGACCACTATGGTGGTGGTACGGCTAATATCGAGTTTCAGGTCTATAGTGGTCTGCCCTTCTACAATTACAGCTCATCCATTTCTTCAGTCTATTTGGATGTGGCGCCAAATATGAAGAAGTTGCCAAGTATCAGTGACCTCTATCCAGCAGATAATCGTATTGCCATCCATCCTTACTACGATACCAGTTACAACCGAAATTCTATCTATAAGCAGCTGGGGATTGAGCAATTCTACACGCTCAATAGTGCCAAGTATCCTCTTACTGTGACGGCTGAGGATTATCAGGGGAATTTTGTCAGTGACAAGAAGACCTATGACTTGATTTTGGAGCAGGTACGTTCTGCCGATACCAGCTTTGTGTCGGCTATTACCATGCAGAACCATGTTCAGTGGAATTCTCTAGAGCCTGCAGGTATAACAGCATCGGGTGAGGGTTTCACGGCTGAGGAAAATGCCAACCTTAATAGCTATGCTCGTCTTCTATCTTTTACGGATCAAGCAACAAGGGATTTTCTAGACCAGCTCAAGACCTTGGATAAAAAGGTGACCGTTGTTTTTTATGGTGACCATCTGCCAGGTTTGTATCCTGAGTCAGCCTTTGTGACTGATCCAAGTCTGCAATATAAGACAGATTATTTCGTTTGGAGCAATTTTGATACAGCGAAATATAATTATGAGCTAGTTAACTCTAGCGACATGAATGCACTGATGCTGGAAACGACCAATAACAAGGTCAGTCCTTACTATGCCCTCTTGACAGAAGTGCTTCATAAGGACCGAGTAGGACAGGCTGAGCGAGATGCGAAAGTTGCAGAAGAGCTCAAACTGGTCCAATATGACCTATCCACAGGAAAAGGCTACCTTTTGAAATACAAAGATTTTTTCAATGTGGCGACTGAAACGACAGAATAAAAATAAACCAAGTCAGATAGCTGGCTTGGTTTCTTATTTATGTGAAAAAGGACACAAATATAGGAAGGCATGGTATAATAATTATGTTTACAAATGATTTTTTAATCGTGAGTGTAGAGGTGAAGTATGAATCGTTTTGGTAGGACATTAAAATTGATACGAGAGGGAAAGGGGAAGAGTCTGGCGGAGGTCGCCAAGGGACATATTTCTACTTCTCAACTTTCTCGGTTTGAAAATGGGGAATCCGACATCACTGTTAGTAAATTATTTGGTGTGCTGACAGAAATGAATGTGGATGTGGACGAGTTCGTGTATGCTAGTCAGGATTTCAAAAAAGATGAGCTGACTAGAATTTTGGAACAACTAAAACAATCCATCTATATCAGAGATGTTGTAACCATAAAGAAAATCTTGTCTGAACAATTAGCAAAAGCAGAAAGAGATTCTCGTAGGGAGTTTCATCGGTTGAATGCTATTTTAATCGCTTATAAACTAAGAAACTTAGATAAGACAATAGTTGTTTCGAAAGAAGATACAGCCTTTTTAACGGATTACTTATTTCGAGTTGAGAATTGGAGTTACTATGAAATCTTACTATTTGCGAATACGATTGACAAATTGGGTCATCAAACAATGATGCTTTTTTGTAGAGAGTTACTTCATCGTACACAGTTTTACCGTGAAATGAAACAACATCGATTGGTAGTTTCTCAAATTTTACTGAGTGCCTATCTCGTCAGCGTTCAACATAAGGAACTTACCGATGCAGTCTTTCTTGAAAAGACCATCAAAAGTCTGTTTTTCGATGAAACGGAAATTTTTGAACGGATTTTGTTTAAATTTGGTAAGGCTTTTTATGATTATCGAAAGACAGGAAGTGCCAATGCTATCTTAGAGATGAGAAAGTGTATCGAACTTTTACGAGCGGTTGATAGTCAGAATATAGCAGATTAGTATGAAACGATACTTGAAAAAATAGTGAACGAGAAATAGTTGCATATAGGGGACGTATAGATTCAATTACAATTCGTATTCTATAATATAGATGAAAGTGACCAAATGTTTACTTAGAAATCTATCCAACGGTGGAGGAGAAATGAAAAAGAGGGATTTTTGGCTAACCTTATCTTGTATTTTTGCAGTAGCCCTGCTCAATGTTGGGTTTCTGTATCAGTATCGCTATATTATTGACGCTATTGCGGCTGGAGATAGACAGGCCTTTGTGTCCTATTTTGTGCTGATGGGGCTAACTGTCCTTGTTATGCTGATTTTTGAGTACATTCGTCAGATTGCCAATGTCAGCTATCTCAATCAAGTAGGTTTCCAATTGCAGGCGACCTTTATTGGGAAAATTTTTGATTTGCCTTTTAGGCAGTTTGTTGAGCAGGGGGCAGGGGCCTATATTTCTCAGCTCAATAATGATTTGGAGACGGTGAAAGAAGATTATTACGACGCTTTCTTTACGATTTTTCAAGGTGCTTGTACCTTTGGCATTGCCAGTTTGGCCCTTCTTAGCTTGGATGGTCTGACCGCTATTTTCTTGATTCTGATCTCATTCTTGCCAGTTGTGATTCCCTATTTGTTTAAAAAGCGGAGAAGGCTCAATCAGGAGGCGATTTCGGACAGTCAGCAGGTCTATAATACAAGGGTTTCAGATGTCTTTCTGAGTTATTTGCAAGTGAAAAATAGCCACCAAAGACAGCAAGTTTTAGATGGTCTGAACGATCGCTATCAAGCAGTCAATGACAAGGTCAATCAGGCCAATCGAACAACAGTAACCATGCGGCTCTTAGTCGGTTTCGTCTTTTATTTGACCACTCTTTCGATTATCTTTATCGGTGGTTTTCAGGTTTTATATGGCGCTTTGACCATCGGTGGCTTGACAGCTATTCTGACCATTTCAGAGCAGTTGGTTGATCCCATTAATAGCATTGCGGCAGCCTTTTTGGACAGGCATGCCGTTAAGAAATTGAAGCAAGAGTTTGAGCTATCTACTTTGGGTCAAGAAACGAAGGGACAGGAACTAGCTTCAGCTTTCCAGAGCATGCAACTGGTAAAGGCTAGCTATGCAATCGGTGAGAAACAGGTCTTTGAAGACCTGACCGTAGCGTTTGAACGTGGCAAGAAGTATTTAATTCTTGGGGAAAGTGGTTCTGGCAAATCTTCCTTGGCTCTTATTTTGACCAAGAATAGCCAACTGCAAGCAGGGGATATTTACTTTGATAAAACCTCTCTTTCAGACTTGTCCTACCAAGCCATTCAAGATAAGATTGCCTATCTGCCACAAGAGGGAGCCCTTTTCCATGATACTGTACTTTACAACTTGACCATGGGACGGGATGTTTCAGAAGATAGGCTGATGTTCCTCATTAAGACCATGAATCTTGACAGTCGTTTTCCAAGTTATGCTTCTTTGAGCGAGGAAATCAGTGACGATAGTGGACTGTCTGGCGGACAAAAGCAACGCCTGCTCTTGATTCGTGCCTTGCTACAAGATAAGGAGGTCTTGTTGCTGGATGAAAGTCTGTCTGCCTTGGATCAGGAAACTTATGTAGTGATTGAAGATTATCTCATCTCACTAGCAGATAAGACGCTCATTCATATTTCCCACCGTGTGTCCGATGAGGTCCTTTCTCGCTATGATGGGGTGGTACGGATTGGGGAGAGCAATTAATTTTTGTCAGATTGTTCCTATCTAGGAGGAGTTATGAAAAAAATCATCTATCAATTGAGGTTTGTTATTGCCATTCAGTTGGTTTTCCATATCTTATATAGTTTGACCAATGTCGTTTTGCCGGAGTTAAATAAGTATCTTTTTGACCATATTTTTCAGATGGGCTGGACAGGGCTTGTATGGCTCTTGTTAGCCTATGCCTTAACCATTATTGCTAATTCAGTCTTTCAGTACATTTCCCAGGTTTATGAGTGGAAGGTGTCTCAGGGCTTCTATGTCACTGCTAAAAAAGGCCTGGCAAACAGCTTGTTATCACAGTCTTTATCCAAATTTTCAGAGAAGAATGTCTCCGCCTATCTGTCCATTTTTGATAACGATTTGGAAACCATTGAGGAGAGTTATCTAAGCCCTCTCATGGACATTATCCGCTCTAGTTTGAGCATGCTCATCTATGCGGTTTCCCTCTTTCTCTTTGTTCATCCGCTGGTTGCGGTTGGCATTATTCTATCGTCTGCCTTGGCGGTTTTCATTCCCAAGTGGATTTCTGGTCCTCTTTCTCAGCGGCAGCGGGCATTTTTACAGAGTTTGGAAAGTTATTTTCAGGTGGTAACTGACCTCTTTTCTGCTAAGAACCGTGTTAATAGTGAAACCTTCGGCTCCATCAGCCGTGTCCACCATCGGTCAGTAGAAGAAAGTGAACAGGCTCGTTTTCGCTTTGGGCAATTCAAGACCCTGGCTAATGTTGTCAATGGATTTTCCATGTTTTTGGTGCAATTAACAGCTTTTGGCTTGGTCGGCTATCTCTTGCTACAAAAAGAGTTGATCATTGGAGCTGCTATTGCGACTTTTAGCTATGTTGAAAATTTCATCTATCCTATGAAATACATCCTCTTGGATGTCAATTATATCCATTCAACCAAGGAAACAGTTGCCAATCTAGAAGACTACCTTGCTGGTCAGGTCTTGTCTGAGCAAGTGCCAAGCTATCCCAATGTGGCAGCCTTAGAAGTCAGGGATGTGGCCTATCACGTGGGAGAATTAGCGGTCACCGATTTTTCCTATCGGTTTGACAAGGGGAAAAAGTATGCCATCATTGGTCCGTCAGCCAGTGGAAAATCCACTTTTCTACGAGTGTTGGCAGGGGAACTGGCTCTGGACATGGGGAGTGTTTCCTATTTGGAACATGATGTTTCACATGAAATGGAAGCAGCTACCGCCTTCTATCTCAGCCAGTTTGAGCATCTTTACCATACCGATTTTGAAAGCAATGTGTCTGTTTTTGGAACCTATGAGAAGGGAAGAGATGTCATGCTTGGCTTGTTAAGGAGCTTGCCAACGAGTTTACAGGACACCTTGCGTACAACAAGCGATCCCAGTCTCTTGAGTGGTGGCGAAAAAAATATCCTGTGTCTGCTCCGTGCCCTGATGAGTGGTAAGGATGTCTTGCTCTTGGACGAACCGACCGCCCATTTAGACCCTGCCCTGACCAAGCAGGTCTTGACCAACCTCTTGCAGTTGGAGGACAAACTCATCATCACCATCTTGCATGAATCGGACCCTGCCATCCTAGACATGTTTGACCACGTTTTGGAAATGCGGGATGGGAAACTGATACTCTTCGAAAATCAAAATCAGACGTTGTTGACTTGATTTGATGAACTTCAGTTCTATCTGCATCTGCGTCGCCTAGTCTGTTTTTGATTTTCATTGAGTATGAGTGAGAAAATATAAAAATCACCCCAAGCCATCAACTTTGACTTGGGGTTATCCTTTATAAATAATGCGGAGGAAGGGATTTGAACCCTCACACCCGATGGGCACATGCGCCTGAAGCATGCGTGTCTGCCGTTCCACCACCTCCGCTTGCTTTTTATTATACTATTTTTAAATTGAAATGACTAGAGTAAAGTGTAAAATCGAAACCGCTTGCGGTTTTTTTGTAGGAAATTTGGTATAATAGGAACAAGTACACACAAAGGAGTCTTCATTGCAAGGAAGAATTATCAAGGCCTTGGCTGGTTTTTACTATGTCGAGGCGAATGGACAGATTTATCAAACCAGAGCCAGAGGAAATTTTCGTAAGAAAGGCCAAACGCCCTATGTGGGTGATTTTGTGGACTTTTCTGCGGAGGAAAATTCAGAAGGCTACATTTTAAAGATTCATGAGCGAAAAAATAGCTTGGTTCGACCTCCTATCGTCAATATTGATCAGGCGGTGGTTATCATGTCGGCCAAGGAGCCTGATTTTAATGCCAATCTACTAGATCGTTTCCTAGTGCTTTTGGAACAGAAGGACATGGATCCTATTATTTATATCTCTAAGATGGACTTGGTAGAAGATCGGACGGAGATGGATGTCTTCAAGGCTATCTATGAGAAAATTGGCTATCCATTTGTCTATAGTTTGGAGGAATTGACGCCATTATTGCAGGATAAGGTGACGGTCTTTATGGGGCAGACAGGGGTTGGCAAATCAACTCTGCTCAATCGCATTGCACCAGAATTAGCCTTGGAAACAGGGGCTATTTCAGATAGTCTGGGGCGTGGTCGCCATACCACTCGTGCGGTCAGCTTCTACAATGTCTTTGGTGGGAAAATTGCGGATACGCCAGGTTTTTCATCCCTAGACTATGAAGTCAAGGAGGCTGAGGCTCTGACAGATTGTTTCCCAGAGATTGCGGAAAGCAGCCAGGACTGCAAATTTAGGACCTGTACCCACACCCATGAGCCGGATTGTGCAGTCAAAGAAGCTGTTGCCAGCTCTGCCATTTCCCAAAGTCGCTTTGACAATTATCTCCAATTCCTCAGCGAAATCCAAAATCAGCGCGAAACCTATACCAAGGTAAGTAAGAAATTCAAATAGAAAGTTGGTTCTCTATGTCACATTATAAGATTGCACCGTCTATTTTGGCGGCAGATTATGCAAATTTTGAAAAAGAGCTCAAGCGTCTAGAAAAGACAGGTGTGGAGTATGTGCACATTGATGTCATGGACGGTCATTTTGTGCCAAATATCAGCTTTGGGGCGGATGTGGTTGCGGCTATGCGTCCTCATAGCAAGCTGGTTTTTGATTGCCATCTCATGGTGTCCAATCCTGAAAATCATATTGAGACCTTTGCACGTGCGGGTGCAGATATTTTAACCATTCATGCAGAAGCAACGGTTCACCTGCATGGGACCTTGCAGAAAATCCGTGCCGCTGGTATGAAGGTGGGTGTGGTCATCAATCCAGGTACACCACTTGTGACCATTGAGCCTGTGCTCAACTTGGTGGATCAGGTTCTGCTCATGACGGTCAACCCAGGTTTTGGTGGACAAGCCTACATTCCAGAAGTGGCTGAGAAGATTGAGGCCTTGGTCAAACTGCGTGAAGCCAAGGGCTTGACCTTTGACATCGAAGTGGACGGCGGGATTGACGATAAGACCATTCATTCAGCCAAAAATGCGGGTGCCAATGTCTTTGTGGCTGGTTCCTATCTCTTCAAAGGAGACTTGGATGCCAACGTTGCCAAATTGAGAGCGGCCCTCCATGATTAAGATTGCTGTCATTGCAGGCGGTTCCTTTGACTGCCTTCCTGAGCCTGCCGACCTCTATGTGGGGGTAGATGCAGGCTCTCTTCGTCTTCTGGACCATTCCCTGCCTCTTGACTGGGCCATGGGTGATTTTGACTCGGTGACACCTGAAGAGTTGGGGCGGATAAAGGATCTAGCAGAGCGGTTCCTACAAGCTCCTGCTGAAAAAGATGATACAGATTTGGAGCTGGCTTTAAAAGAAATCTTCAAGGCCTATCCGCAGGCCCAGGTTCGCCTATACGGAGCCTTGGGTGGCCGCATGGACCATATGATGGCCAATCTCTTTCTGGCTGCAGAGCCGGACTTGGCAACCTATATGGAGCAGATTGAACTGGTGGACAGTCAGAACATCGTCCGTTTTCGACCTGCAGGTCAGCACCGTTTGTCACCGATTGCTGGTATGAAGTACATTTCCTTTATGCCGTCGGACCAAAGCCGCCTGACCATTCGTCATGCCAAGTACCCGTTGGATGCCAGCAATTATTTTTTCAAAAAATGCTATTCCTCTAACGAATTTATAGATAGAGACATAGACATTCAACTGGATAAGGGCTACGTGGTCCTTATCTACAGTAAGGATAAGGATTAGATGGATATTGTATTACTTATTTTGCTGATACTGGTCTTGCTTGCCTTGGTTTTTCTTTATGGAAAATGGCAGAGCTTGGCCCTGCTTTTGCAAGATCAGGCAGAAGACACAGCAGACAACTTGTCTGATCAGCTCAGCTATCAATTAGAAAATGCAACCCTCAAACAGCAACAGGCCATTCATCAGGAAGTGGAAAGACTCCGCACGGAGCTTTACCAACAGCTAACAGACATCCGTCAAGAGCTGAATAAGAGCCACTTGGAAACGCGAGATGCCACCGACCGCCGTTTGCAGGCCATTCAGGAGTCCAATGAAAAACGCCTGGAAGAAATGCGGCAGACGGTTGAGGAAAAGCTAGAGAAAACCCTGCAAACCCGCCTACAAGCCTCCTTTGAAACGGTGTCTAAGCAGTTGGAATCGGTCAATCGTGGTCTGGGAGAAATGCAGACGGTGGCGCGTGATGTGGGTAGTCTTAACAAGGTGCTGTCTGGCACCAAAACCCGTGGTATCATGGGTGAATTGCAGCTGGGGCAGATTATCGAGGATATCTTGACACCTAGCCAATATGAGCGAGAGTTTGCTACGGTTTCAGGCTCTAGTGAGCGCGTGGAGTATGCGGTCAAGCTACCAGGACGGACGGAAGGCGACTATATCTACTTGCCAATCGATTCCAAGTTTCCGCTGGCGGATTACTACCGCTTGGAGGATGCCTACGAAAGTGGGGACAAGGACCAGATAGACCTCCATCGCAAAAATCTCTTGGCTGCTATCAAACGTTTTGCCAAGGATATTCAGAGCAAGTACCTCAATCCGCCAGAAACGACTAACTTTGGGGTGCTCTTTCTGCCAACCGAAGGGCTGTATTCAGAAGTGGTTCGCAATCCCATTTTCTTTGATGACCTTCGCCGTCAGGAAAATATCGTGGTAGCAGGACCGACAACACTTTCTGCCCTGCTCAATTCCCTCTCCGTCGGCTTTAAGACTCTCAATATCCAGAAGTCTGCCGATGATATTTCCAAGGTCTTGGGCAATGTCAAGCTGGAATTTGGCAAGTTTTCTGACCTCTTGCTTAAGGCTCAGAAACAACTCAATCAGGCTAGCAGCAATATTGACAAACTCCTAACTACTCGCACCAACGCTATCGAGCGTAGTCTTCGCACCATCGACCTGTACGAAGATGACCAAACCAAGGGACTACTTGGCCTGTCCCCATTAGATGAGGAAGATAATGAAAATTAACCAAATGAAAAAAGATGAATTCTTCGAAGGATTTTATCTTATTAAAACAGCTGATGTCCGTCAAACACGGGCTGGCAAAGACTACCTAGCCCTGACCTTCCAGGATGATACTGGTGAGATTGAAGGCAAGGTCTGGGACGCACAGCCAGGGAAAATCAAGGATTTTACTGCTGGGACAGTTGTTCACGTGCAGGGACGCCGTGAAGTTTATAACAACACCCCGCAAGTCAATCAATTGATTCTCCGTTTGCCAAAAGCTGGCGAACCCAATGACCCTGCTGATTTCAAGGAAAAGCCACCTGTGGATGTCAAGGACACTAAGGACTATCTGAGTCAGATGATTTTCCGCATCGAAAATGCCACATGGCAGCGGATTGTTCGTGCCCTTTACAGCAAGTACGACAAGGAGTTTTATTCCTATCCAGCAGCCAAGACCAATCACCATGCCTTCTATTCAGGCTTGTCCTTCCATACGGCGACCATGGTAAGATTGGCAGATAAAATTGGGGATATTTATCCCCAGCTCAACAAGAGCCTGCTCTTTGCAGGAATTATGCTGCATGACCTAGCCAAGGTGATTGAACTGACAGGACCTGATAACACAGGTTATACTGTTCGTGGCAATCTGATTGGACACATTTCCTTGATTGATGAAGAGATTACCAAGGTTTTGGTGGAATTGGGCATTGATGATAGTCTGGAGGAAGTGACTGTTCTGCGCCACGTTATCCTCAGCCACCACGGTCTCTTGGAGTATGGTAGCCCAGTCCGTCCGCAGATTATGGAGGCGGAAATCCTCCACATGATTGACAACATCGATGCGGAAATGATGATGATGCTATCGGCCTTGGACAAGGTCGGTCCAGGCGAGATGACCAACCGCATCTTTGCCATGGACAACCGCGCCTTCTATAAGCCCAACATCGACTGATGGCAGTTAGGATAGTGTCTCGACAGCCCCTCACCAAAGGCTGGTCCACGGACCAAAAGTACAAGGTCCAGCTAGAAGATGGTCGCTTTGGTCTGTTGAGAATAGCAGAGCGACCAGCCTATGAGGCTAAGCGATTAGAGTTTCAGTTAGTTGAAAACTTGTTTGGTCTAGGTTTGCCTGTGGCAGAGCCACTAAGTTTTTGGGCGGATGACTTGTCCGTTTACACCCTCTATGAATGGGTGGAAGGTCAGGATATGAATGAAGTGGCTTCCGATCTGCCTGATTCTGTCTTGTATGATTTGGGCTGTCAGTCAGGGCAGTTTTTGCGAACCTTGCATGCCCTACCGATCGACCAAAGTCAACGGGACTGGAACAGTTTTTATCAGGCTAAGATTGATAGTAAATTAGCTGCCTACCAAGCAGCTAGTCATTCCTATCCAAATGGTCAAGCTATGATAGACTTTGTCCAGGCCAATCGTCACTTGCTTGAAGGGAGACAGATTGCCTACCATCATGGAGATTTTCATACAGGGAATTTCTTGTTGGGAAGAGATGGAAAACTAAAAATCTTAGACTTTGATCGCTACGATATAGGAGATCCCTGGGAAGAATTCAACCGTTTGATTTTCACGGCGGATTTGTCTCCAGCCTTTGCACGTGGTCAGGTAGATGCCTATTTTGACGGAGCTATTCCAGAGGAATTTTGGAGACTTATGGCTCTTTATGTAACAGTAAATAGCCTAGGCGCTCTTTCTTGGGCAGAACAAGTAGATTCCGAACAAATTCCATTGATGAAGTTGCAAGCGCAGAAGATTTCTGAATGGTATGAATATTTTAATCATCATCTTCCAAGGTGGTATATGTAAGCGATAAACAAAATACGAAAAAGACGGACTTTTTAATCAAAAAAGTTCGCTTTTTGTAGTTTGTTGTGATATAATAGAAAAAAGTGAAAGAGGATGATTTTATGAAATTAAGAAGAAGTGAGCGTATGGTTGTCATTTCCAATTACCTCATCAACCACCCTTATGAATTAACTAGTTTGAATACCTTTGCGGAAAAGTATGAATCTGCCAAGTCATCTATCTCAGAGGATATTGCCATCATTAAAAAGGCTTTTGAGGAAAGCTCTATCGGGCATATTGAAACCATTACTGGTGCCAGTGGAGGAGTTGTTTTTACTCCATCAATCTCTAAGGCAGAGTCTGTCGAAATTGCACAGGCCCTTCGTGATCAGATGGCTGAAAGTAATCGTATCTTGCCAGGCGGTTATATCTATTCATCTGACTTGCTGTCTACACCGCATATTTTGAAAAATGTCGGTCGTATCATTGCAGATGCTTTCAAAGATGAAAAGATTGATGCGGTCATGACAGTTGCGACTAAGGGTGTCCCTTTGGCCAATGCTGTTGCCAATGTCCTTAATGTACCGTTTGTTATTGTGCGCCGTGATTTGAAAATCACAGAAGGTTCAACCGTTTCTGTCAACTATGTGTCAGGATCTAGCGACCGTATCGAAAAGATGTTTCTGTCCAAGCGTAGTTTGAAGGCAGGAAGCCGTGTCTTAATCGTCGATGACTTCTTGAAAAATGGTGGCACCATCAATGGTATGATTAGCCTCTTGTCTGAGTTTGACTCAACCTTGGTAGGCGTGGCTGTCTTTGCGGAAAACCAAAAAGGGGACCGTAGCGTAGCTAACTACAAGTCTTTGCTCGCTGTGACCGACATCAATGTCAAGGAAAACCGAGTTGATGTAGAGTTGGGAAATATTTTTGAATAACATTTACCAACCTACACTTAAAGAGACGTAAGGTGGTCCCTATTTAGATTATTCGTGCATAAAGAAAAAGCTGAATTTTCAGCTCAGATTGGAGGAAGGTTTGTTTCGAACATCTTCCTTCAATCTTTTTTTGCTCTGTAGTCAAAATAGTATAAAATTTTTACAATTATGTTTTGCCCTGGCTAAATAATTATTTTTCTATAAATAAAGTTGCATATATGGTTGTATTTTTGGCTTTTTTATTATATAATGGATTAGTAATTATAAGACAAAAGGAGAAAGATATGTCACGTATTAAATTAACCCCAGATGAGCTCCGTACTTCTGCGATTCGCTATACAGAAGGTTCAGATAACATTGATGCTATTTTATCATCTTTGTCAAATGAGCAATCTGTTATTCGTGAAAACTGGGAAGGTACAGCTTTTGACAGTTTTGATGCTCAATTTGAAGCGCTTAAGCCAAAAATTGTTGAATTTTCTGAGTTGCTTCGAGATATCAATGCCCAATTGAATAAAGTTGCTGACATTATCGAGCAAACAGATGCAGACATTGCAGCGCAAATCAATGGCTAAGGGTTGACGAAGTTCAAATGCTAGGAAGGCGCCAGCCTTCCTATTTTTTATCGAAATGAAGGAGATATGAAAAATGGATAAACAGCGCATTTTGAAGTATGGGAGAAATGCTTTGCTGGTCTTACTTTTGCTTCTATCTATCATTGGATTAAATATTGCCGTTCAGAACAACACGAGTATTTCCAAGAAAGAGCAAGAAGCAGGGCGACAAAATATTAAGCTGGATGTTGCCTTGGTCAATGAAGATAATACTATAACCCTAAATGGTACGGAATATAATCTTGGTGCTAGTTATGCAAAAAATATCGAAAAAAATACTGCCCATAACTGGTCAACTGTCAGTCGTGGTACGGCTGACAAGGGGTTAAAAGAAGGGCTTTACCAACTGGTTGTGACCATCCCAAGCGATTTTTCAACAAAAATCTTGGATATCAACAATACCAATGTGGATAAAGCGACAATTACGTATAAGATTAATGCAAATGGTAATTTGCAGGTAGAGAATGAAGCTGTTAAGGTGGCAAAAGGAATTATTGCAGACCTACAGAGTCAGCTGATTGATATGTATATGGCCAGCATTCTCGGGAATCTTTATCAGGCTCAACGAAATGTTCAGACCTTGTCAGATACAAAGGTGAGCAATATTGCTGTTTTTAGGAACAATCTCTATCAAACAGCTGTTGATTTTAAGACACTTTTTCCGAATTTGACTTCGACGGCTGATTCAACATTGGCAGCTAATAATCTTTTGAAAGAAGCGCTTTCTGGCAACGTGACGGCATATGATAGCCTAAATACTGCTCAGACAGGACTAAAAGATAATTTGGCTACCTTGATTGAACAACGAAATCAGGGAAAACTATCACAGGAAGAATTTTCAGCTTCACTTTTAGCAATGAATAGCTCTGTACTCAGCGCTGAAACGGATCAGTTGTTTGCAACGATTAAAACGACCCAAGAGGTGCTCTCGGGGCAGTTGGGGGCAGCAGCGATAGACGAGACGGGTGAAGCTAGTGGCTATGTTGGTTTGGTTGAAAAGTTGGATCAAGCCATTGCCGATTTACAGGTGGCAATTGAAGCTGAGAGTACGAAATTAGCAGAGCATGAGGCTGCGATTTCTGACTTTGCTGAAACACATTTAACCACTTACTATGGTGATAGTCTGAAAACAATCCACATTGGAGCGGTTTTGGGTAAGAGTACAGAGTTGCCGGTTTCTCTAGCATCCTATCAAACGAGCTTAGACCAGTTGATTTTGAATCAATTGGCAGGTTTACCAAGCTTGACTCCTGCAGATCTGACTGCTGATTTAAACAAATTGGATCCAAAGGCAGCGAGTCAGATTCAATTTGACGCAGCATTTGCGCAAGCGCATTTTGGTGAACACTTTGTAGCTTCTAATGATTTGAAAGAATTACAGGCTCTTGCTAAAGAGTTAGAACCGCATCTTCAAGCTGCTGCAGATTTTAAAATTCCTACTCCAACAACTCGTGCCACTCTTTCTTTAGAAATTCCTAGCGGGTTTGATTTGGTATCTTGGGAATTGAATGGCAACAGCTATACCAATCCTAGTGAAGTTGTTGCTTTGCAAAAGGATAATACAGTAACCGTCACTCTCCAATATGAAAAGAGTCAGACGACCACGGTTTCAACAACGGTAGTAACGGATTCAACTTCAACTTCGTCAACGACGGGTTCGAGCTCATCGGAAGAGAATACTGCATCGACTATGTCACCGTCCACTGGTACACCTGTCACGACAACTGAGATGGCGAAGGGGAGTGTCAAAGTAAGTGTTAATAATCTGGAAGTCACAACAGCAGGATTTGATTGGGAAAACTTCTTAAAAGAACAGGAAGCTTATCGTAAAGCAGAGGTTGCTTATGCTGCAAAAGTTAGTGAAATCATTTCCAAGTATAATCAAGCTAATCGTTTATTAGATCAATATTATCCTGTTAATACTGTAACTGGTGAACGTAGCAGTTTGACGGATAGTTTCTTCAACCAAGACGCGAAATCCCTGTTGACCTCTTTAGTCACGAGCTCCATTACAGCTAATTTACAATCCTATTCTGAAGCGCGTGCACAAGATCAAGCTTTGAAGGAAAGATTGGCTGAGTTAGAAGGACGCAAACAAGAATTAAAAGATCAACTCCAATATATCAGCACGACAAATAGTGATTTGGCTCAACAGATAGCGAATCAGCTGGCATTTTTGGAGGATGTCAAGGCACGAGCTCAGTCTATTGCAGATGGTCAAGAGCAACAAACTGCTCTTCAAGGAACGCATGATACAGAACTTGCGGCGCTCGCTACTGAATTGGATGCTTCCCTTTCTATTACAGGTGAGGTAAAATCCCTTTCAGAACAGAACGTTGAGGAGGCGACTAATGTCAATACCGTCTTCACTACATTTACTAATGATGTACAGGCTGCTCAAGAAAGCGGAGAGAATCTATCTTCTGAAGCAACTGCCCTGATGGAGAGGTTTGAATCAGAATTGGCTGAAAATGGCGACTTTGTAAAAACCTTTACTTCTGTCTTAAGCAATACCTATGACAATGGTGTTCCAAATGAAGTGATTTTGGATTTCTTGTCCGCACCATTGACAGAATCGTCTTCATCTGTAAAAGCAACAGTCAACACCTACAGACCTTTCACCTGGATTTTACTCTTGGAGATGGTGACCCTGTTTGCAGCTTATGTTTTTGGTACTCATCGTGTGATTAAGGCTGTGAAAGATAAGTTTAAAGTGAGCCGTCTCGAGGATACAGATTTAGTAACAGTGACTGTGCTCAGCGTTCTATCACTTCTGGTCGGTGGATTGATCGGGGTTGTATCAAGTCAACAGTTGCAGATTGATAGCGAGTTGATCCCGACTTGGGTGCTGATGATTACCTTGTTTAGCTTATTACTAGCACAAGGTCAGTATCTATTGATAAAAAATGCCAAAGGACTTGGCATGGGGATTAGCTTCTTCATGGTTATCAGCTTTATTTACCTATCCAATGCCATTGGTACAACTGCTAGTTTGACAGGCCTGTCTGCAACACTGAAAGCCATCAACCCTCTTTCTGTTTTAGAAAATAGTTTATCTGGTTACTTTGATGGCGAAGCTGCCAGTCTGACAGTGATTGCTACGGCGCTCGTATTGGGGCTTGGTTTTGCTGGCTTGAGTGCTTTTGTTGATGTGGAAAAATTCCTAAATAAAAAAGAGGATTAAATGAAAAAGATAGCACTTGTTCTTAGTTGCCTGGTTCTCTTTCTTCCGGTTGGGATAGAAGCGTCCGAACTTGGAGACAATAGTCTTCAAATTGATAGTTCACGCATTGAAGTAGAAAAAGAAAAGAAAATAGGTAGTCAGGATTTACTGGTCCAATCTTTGTTTTTGGCACCAGATCAAGCAGAATTGACTGCCAAAAAAGAAGCTGATCAAGTCTTATTAGAGCATCAGCTAAATAGCCTATTCCAAACTGGTGAGAAACCAAGCACGGATATTTTGCAAGTGGGGACCTTGTTTGATACTCGGACCCATAAGGTGATGACAACCAAGGTAGATAGTGGGACAGAGGGAGCTCCAGCAGGGCTTCTCTCTGGCCTGTTTTTTGCTTCTATTGTAGTTGGCATTCTATTGCTTGCAAGTTTAGCAACCTATTTGATGGGTAAGGATGAAGTAGGCCAGGAATAATCTTCTAGTGGTCTATTGGAGGAGATGAGATGGAGACGCATATCAATGTTACCTTACATGATGGAGGACGAATCAGGGACTTACGGATTCCGACTCACATTGAGGTTAGGAGATTAATCAAGGAGTTGGATAGCATCTTCGAAAAAGAGAATGCTAGAAAAAAATACCAACTCCATGTTGTTAATAAGGGGTTTGTTTTGGACGAAGGGAAAGTATTAGCCGATTATCCTGTGACAACGGGAGATATTGTAGAGGTTTTGGAGGTTTAGGGTGAAAGAAGAAACATTTGTCTTTGGTGGACAGGAATTTGTCTTTTTAAAGGGTGATAAAGAGTGGCACCTTGATGTAAAACGGTCTGATGTGGCAACGCAAGAGCTAACTGACCTGCTCTTGTTGGATCTGCACCACCCTCAATTTTTACAACAGGAAATGACGGTGGATGAAGATACTGTTCATTTCACCTATCATCTGGATGCATTTGGGCAAACCTTTGAGGACATGAAGGAGAAAGAGGTCTCTGAAAAACTACGACTTTCTCTCAATGTTTTAGAATTGAAGCAGGCTTTGAAATTGCCAATCACCTTTTTCGTGCATCCGTCATCTGTCTTTATTACTAAGGATGGTCGGGTCAAACTAGCCTATCGGGCTATCCCGGAGAAGATGGTGCCTCAGACCTTGGATGTTACGGATTTGTTGAAGCAATTAAAATCTTATATCCTTGCCTTATTTACAGAGCATGATTTTATGGACCTTTACAATGGTGCGCTGGATGTGGTTCCTGTACCGGAGTTCTTAGATACCATTCGCAAGGCAGAGGATATGGATAGTTTGGAAGGACTTTTGCAGGGCTATTTTCAGGATAAGTTGGAGGAGGAGAAGGCGACTTTGACAAGGGTTTCTCGCTCCAAGCACCGTCTCTATCGCTATGCGACCATCTGGCTTTCTGCCCTGGCAGGATTATTGGTC
The DNA here is from genome assembly GCF_019754195.1 of Streptococcus sp. 2018037. Classification (NCBI taxonomy): domain Bacteria; kingdom Bacillati; phylum Bacillota; class Bacilli; order Lactobacillales; family Streptococcaceae; genus Streptococcus; species Streptococcus sp. 2018037. The sequence goes on along the minus strand of NZ_JAIJZQ010000009.1, from coordinate 62,116 downwards.
TTGCCGCTGATTTATCTAGTTTTCATGCACAATCCTTTCAAGGAAAAAATGCTGGATGCGGATACGGCCTTCATCAAGGTGGACTATCCTGGGGTGATTAGTGAGTTGGAGCGGGTAGAGGTTTCTAATCTTCCCTACACTCAAAAATACACTCTTGCCTATGCCTACATCCAAGGGTTTGATTTGAGTAATGAACAACGTTCTGTTATCTTAAATAATGTGACGCTCAAATCAGATGAGCAATATTTGGACTACTGGATTGAAATTGGTCGTGGTAATAGCCAAGAAGCTTTGGATTTGGCCAAGCGTTTGGATGATTCGGATTTGATTTTGTATGCTCTTTACCAGCAAATGGAACAGGTTCGTGAAAATCCGACTTTGTCGGGGGAAGAGCGGGAAACAACCTTGGATGAATTGAAAGCGGAGTATCAAAAGTATTGGGATACCCGAACTACGATTTTGAATGAAGATGGGTCACAGGTGAAAACAGGTACAAGTTCGACTTCTAGTTCAACCTCTTCTACAGAGTCATCATCAACGAGTCCATCAAGCTCGAGCGGGGAATAAGCAATGGCAGAGACAGTAGTTTTTTATAAAGATGGTTTTCGCTATGTGGCGGATGTGTCTGCTGGAAAAAAGATTCTTTTTCAAGGCACAGAAAAGGCACAGGTTTTTGTCTCCTCACTGGATACTCCTTTGACGATTTGGTTAGATGAAGCACAAGTTTGCTATGACTATGATGGAGTGGAAGGAAAGCTTGTATCTGGTATGTCTTTGGCGGGGGGCGTGGTCTATCTTCTTCCGTCGGAACAGGTAATCCTAGACCCTCTTGATAAGCAGGAATTAACGATCGGCCAGCATACGGGCAATAGTTTTGTTCTTGCAGGGTCAAGTTGTCATGTCTTGCTCAAACGCAGTGACCAGTCATGGATGCTTTATCGTTTGGCGGGCTCCATCTATATCAATAATCTTTTGATGGAGAAGGGGGAAATGGAACTGGCTCTTGGAGATGAGCTTGCTTTTGAGGATACTTTTTTCAAATTTTATGCAGATGAGGTCCTGGTTGCGGGTCCTGTAGAGGCTAGTGATGAGTTGGCTCGTAAGTCTGCATCGCGCTATGCTTTTTATGAGGATTATCCAGACTACCATCGCTCTCCACGGATTATCTATCGGAGTTCAGAAGACAGGGTGGCTATCAATGCGCCTTCAAATGCACCTTCAAAACCGTCTGACAGTTTGTTGAAATTAATCTTGCCTCCTCTTATGATGGTGGGGATTACATTGGTTATCATGATTTTCCAACCTCGTGGTCTCTACGTGCTTGCGACTATCGCCATGTCGATTGTGACGTTGGGGATGTCCATTGCTGGCTATATAAAGGGGAGAAAGGATTATCAGAAAGAGCTGAGAGACCGAGAGGGGCTCTATCATGACTATCTGGCTGATAAGGCCAAGGAGTTGGCTGGTCTGACCAAGTCGCAGAAAGATGGTCAGCTCTACCATTATCCTGCTATTGAGACCTTGGTGGATCTGGCAGATAGCTACCACCATCGGATCTATGAGAAGACGCCTCTTCATTTTGATTTCTTGTATTATCGCTTGGGTCTGGGTGAGGTTCCGGTGTCTTATGACTTGTCCTATGCTCAGACAGAACGGTCGGGCAAGCGGGATCCCTTGGAGTTGGAGGGTTTCCAACTCTATGAACAAAACAAGACCATTTCAGATATGCCCATTGTGGCCAATCTGTCCCATGGTCCTGTCGGCTATATTGGTCCGCGTGCCTTGGTGATTGAGCAGCTCCAACTCATGGTCAACCAAATAGCACTTTTCCATTCCTATCATGATGTGCAGTTTATTACCATCATGCCAGAGGAGGAGAAGGAGCAGTGGGATTGGATGCGGTTCTTGCCTCATGCGACCTTGCAGGACATGAATGTGCGTGGCTTCGTCTATAACCAAAGGACCCATGATCAGGTGCTCAACTCGCTCAATCAGATTTTGAAACTGCGCAGGGCTCAAAAGGAAGACAAGTCCAATCGGGAGTCGACCCTCTTCAGCCCTCACTATGTGGTTTTGGTGACGGATGAGAAGTTGATTTTGGACCATGTCATCATGGAGTTCTTCACAGAGGATCCGACGGAGCTGGGCTGTAGCCTGGTCTTTGTGCAGGATGTGCTGTCTTCTCTGTCTGAGAATATCAAGACCATCATTAACATCAAGGATCGAAACACTGGTCAGCTGGTCATGGAGGAAGGTCAGTTGCGTGAGATTGACTTTGCCTTGGACCACTTCCCAGTTGGCTATGATAAGGAGACCTTGGTGCGCCGCTTAGCTCCACTTAACCACCTACAGAACCTCAAGTCTTCTATCCCTGAAACGGTGACCTTTATGGAGATGTACGGGGCTGAGACCTTTGAGGACTTGGGTGTTGTCAGTCGTTGGGAAAAGCATGTGCCTTATAAGAGTTTGGCGGTGCCTCTGGGTCTGCGTGGCAAGGAGGATATTGTCTATCTGAACTTACATGAAAAAGCTCACGGTCCGCACGGCTTGGTGGCAGGTACCACGGGTTCTGGTAAGTCAGAGGTCATCCAGTCTTATATCTTAAGCCTTGCGGTTAATTTCCATCCGCATGATGTGGCCTTCCTCCTCATCGACTATAAGGGCGGGGGCATGGCCAATCTCTTCAAGGACCTGCCTCACTTACTTGGGACCATCACCAACTTGGATGGTGCCCAGTCCATGCGGGCCTTGGTGTCCATCAATGCGGAGCTTAAGCGTCGTCAACGTCTCTTTGCGGAGAATGATGTCAACCATATCAATCAATACCAGAAGAAGTACAAGCTGGGGGAGGTGAGTGAGCCCATGCCCCATCTCTTCTTGATCTCCGATGAGTTTGCGGAGCTCAAGACCAACCAACCTGACTTCATGAAGGAGCTGGTCTCAACCGCTCGTATCGGTCGAAGTTTGGGTATTCACCTGATCTTAGCTACTCAGAAGCCATCTGGTGTGGTGGATGACCAGATCTGGTCCAACTCCCGCTTCAAGCTGGCGCTCAAGGTGGCGGATCGGAGCGACTCCATGGAGATGCTTAAGACGCCAGATGCGGCTGAGATTACCCAGGTGGGTCGTGGCTATCTGCAGGTCGGAAACAATGAAGTGTATGAACTCTTCCAGTCTGCCTGGTCTGGGGCTGATTACCAGCCAGATAAGGATGAGCAGGGGATTGAGGACCATACCATCTATGCCATCAATGACATCGGTCAATATGAGATTCTTAACGAAGACCTGTCAGGTCTGGATCAGGCTGAGTCCATCAAGGAGGTTCCGAGTGAGCTTCAAGCCATCGTAAGTAAGCTGAAAGCCTTGACAGAGCGCCTGTCCATCCAGGCCCTGCCGCAACCATGGTTGCCTCCGCTTTCTAAGGAAATCTTCCTGCAAGATCTACGCCCACAAGGTTTCAAGGACTTGTGGGGACAGGCAAGTGGTCTGGTTGCACGCTTGGGGATGGTTGATATACCAAGTCACCAGAGCCAAGAAGTCTTGGAACATGACTTTGAAAAGGATGGACACATCGCCTTGTTCTCTAGTCCAGGTATGGGGAAATCGACCTTTGTTCAAACCCTAGTGATGGACTTGGCACGCCAACTGACACCGGAGGAGCTACACTTCTATCTATTGGACTTCGGTACCAACGGACTCTTGCCGTTGAGAGATCTGCCTCATACTGCGGATCTATTGATGGCGGAGGATACAGAGAAGTTGACCAAGTTCATGCGTCGGATTAAGGACGAGTTGGCTCAGCGCAAGGCGGCCTTTAGTCGCTATGCCGTCCCAAATCTCACCCTCTATCGACAGGCGAGTGGAGACGAGCTTCCTGTTATCTTCTTGGTTTTGGATAATTTTGATGGTTTGAAAGAGGCAAGCCTTGGAGCTGAAATGGAAACTCTCTTACAAACTCTGGCACGTGAAGGAGCCAGCCTCGGAATCTATCTGGTCCTCACAGCTGGTCGCAGTGGGGCTCTTCGCCCAGCTTTACAAGCCAGTCTGAAAACACGTTTGGCATTGAAATTGACAGATGACGTCGAATCTCGTACCATTGTCGGTCGTCACCAACATGTGATGGAAGAGGTTCCTGGTCGAGGCTTGGTTCCTTTGGATGAGGTTGAGGTCTTCCAAGTAGCCCTTCCAGCCTATGCCAAGGACTCCTTTGGTCTGGTGCAGGCTGTACAGGATGAGGCGAAAACCATGGCTGCTTCTTGGACAGGTCGTCGTCCAGAAGGCATACCAGTCATGCCTGAGAGCCTGAGTTTTGAAGAGTTTGCGGGACTAGCAAGCGTGCAAGAAGCTGTCGCAGGTGGTGAGCTACCAATCGGACTAGACTTTGAGAATGTGGAAAGTGTTAGTTTGAAGCTTGACCGCTTTAAGCATTTGGTTTACCTGTCAGATAGAGAAGAGCAGGTGCAAGCAATTGGCGAGCATTTACTGAAGACCATGCAAGAGTTGACATCTTACCAAGTTATGTTAATCGACACAGCAGGAACGTTTGCGCATCATCAAGGAAACTGTAAAACCTATCTCTCAGGTCAGTCCCTGATTTCAGATATGGCTGAGCAACTTCTGTATGAACTGGAACGGAGACAAGCAGAAGGCTTTACTGAACATTTCTTGGTGGTGATTTCTAACTATGAGAGCTTCCTATCTATGACGGGTGCTAGTCAAGACAAGATGGCCTTGCTTTTATCTCAAGGTTCACAGGTTGGCTTACACTTAGTTGTTGGTGGCTTGTATAACTTTATCGGAGTTAAGACGGATGCGGCTGTTAAAGTCTTGCGTGAGCAAGCTCAACAATTCCTATTTGGAATGAAGTTAAACGATCAAAGCATTGTGGATAAGGTCTACAACAGCAAGGAGTCACACCCTGCTATGGATGAGGTCTATCTTCACAATCGCAGTCAATCTGACTTGATAAAAATAAGCCAATGGAAGGGAGAAGGATGATATGATAGAGAATAATAGCTACACAGCTCAATCGTGTGCAACGAGCATTAGTCAGGCCGCAACACGATTAGCAGATCAGGGTTTGAGCCAAAAGGATAATGGTAGTGAATACCTAGGCAAGACTTCTGCCTCTAGTGCTATTGATCAAGAAAACCAAGCTACAGACCAGCTGGCGAGCCAGTTAATGCAGTTTGTACGCTTAATCCAACAAACGGATCAGGAATTCCAGGCGGTAGATGCTCGATTAAGTAGTCAAATCATGGAACAAATCGAAGTCCCAACCGCATCATATAGTGCCGATTTCACCCCTCGATCAGGTTTGTTTTAAGGAGTGTTTATGGCTGAAACAATGAAAATAGATACACTGTACACAGAGGAAAGAAGAACGCAGGAACGTTTGGACGACTTGGTTCGTTCGAAGCATCATTATCAGATATTGGAAGAAGATGTCGTCAATGGTCGTGGGGAGGTCCTACTTCATTTACGCGAGATAGAAAATCGGTCTCCTGATTCAAGGGAAGTCTATGAACTCATAGAACTATTTGAGGATGGCATCCGTGGGGTTTCACAGAGCATCATCACCCATCAGGAAAGCTTATCTAAGGAAGAAGTGCGGCTTCAGAGAGTTTTAGACGATATATATTATGAGAGGCAGAAACTCAGTCTAGGGGATTCTGCGGGAAAGGAGGAAGAGAATGGTAAAGGTTAATCTTGGAAGTATGAACGGTCATATTTCCTCCGTAAATGCGACATCAGGGCAACGGATTGCCAGCCTGCAACAAGTAATCAGTTCCTTGGACCAATTTTACAGTGCTGGTAGTTTGCAGGGTCAGGCTTATACCAATGCCAAGGATTTTGGTCAAGATGTTTTAAGGTCCTTGGCCCAGGGCTTGATTCTCTATTCAGAAGAGTTGAGTCAGAGTGCGAGCCAACTTGGGAGCTTATATAAGTCCATTGTAGGGGATGAAAGCTTGGATGAATCGGTTTTGCGTGCCAACATCGCCTCTTATCAAGCCAGTCTTGCTCATCAGTCTTATATTTACAATCGTTTGATGGGAGAGGATATCCTTAATTTTCGCTCACTTAACAGTCTCCACAGTGCTATGAGCATCACCAACAACAGCCTACAGAAAGAGCAGGAGAAGTTGGACAGGCTCCTAACCTTTAATAGTCAGTCTGTCTCTGTTTTCTCGGACTTGGCTCAACTTAAACAGTCTATCACAAGTGGTTTTTCAGGAGTTCAAAGTAGTTTTGGGCAACACGCTAGTCTGGGTGGTTTCAGAATGCCAGAAGATATGGCTTGGAAAAAGGATCTTGACGATAGGTGGAAGGAACGTGTTGAGGTTATTCAGTCTGGATATGATGCAGTTGTAAAGAAAGTGGAGAAGGGCGAGGAGTTGACAGAAGAGGATATTCGTGTCATTAACCGATATGTACATGAAAATCCGCACCTGTCCCTTGCACCGTCTATCCAGAAAGCTACGGAAGTTTACGCAATCATTCGAAAATATGAGGAAGTAGTAAAAAAGTTAGAAAATGGAGGAGAATTAAGCAAGGAAGATATTGCTAGCATTGAAGATTTTATACAGGAACGTCCAGACTACTTGCTTGACTCGATAGTTAGTAATGCGCTTATGGTTCATGAGGTTGGGGGTGCTAGCTCTTATGCTAAAGGTGCTAGTTACCTAAGTACTGGAAGTTTAGCTGGTACGGAGGCCCTTGCTAGTATTAAGAAAATAAAGAATGGAACTTGGTGGCGTAAACCAGTTTCTACAACGTACTCTAAAACTGGCTATAAAACTTGGAGACAGGTTAGTGGAGAAGTAAGTCGTTTTAAGAATGTTAAAGTGGCTAGAAGTGCAGATGAACTGATAAATGGTGCTGGGAAAATTGTCAAAGGTGGTGGGGCGAAAGGAGCTCTCAAGAGTGTTGGAACTCTGGGAGGTGCTCTGGCTATATTTGATGGTGTTACAACTTACTTTGACAGAGTTGATCAATATGGTACAGTTAACGCGACAGTTGATGGAGTTGCTCACACTGCGACTGCTGTTGGCTCAATTTATGTTGGTGCTGCAATAGGTTCTTTGATACCAATACCAGTGGTTGGCACAATCGCAGGAGCTGCCGCAGGTTATGTGTTTGGAGGTATAGTGAATACACTATACGATGGTTTAGTACGTAATGATTGGGACGGGGATAACTGGGCTTTATGGTGAGTATATGTTTTTAAGAAAAATTATTTATATTGGTGAGTCTGAAAATGGTGCAGTTTATTTTGATACGGAGAGGAAATTAGCTCTGTCAGCTCCCAAAAGTCAACTGCTCAATACAGAAGGAGCGGGTAAGGTTAACCGCTTTATCCCTCTATTGGTGGGTTTTCTTATCGTAGGCGGTGGGACTAGTTTTTTTACGGTTGCCAACCCATTTGGAGGTCGTTATAGCTATGGAACTTTGATTTTTTTAGGGGTTACTTGGCTCTTTGAATTTATTGGTATGGTATGGCTTTTAGAAAGAGCACTTTATAAAAATGTTCAACAAGCACAACCCACCAGCCGACAAAACTTTAGGGTGGCGGTTTATAATAATCTAATCTGGCGTAATTTTAGTGATAAAAAGGTGACAACTGGTAAAATAGTAGTTTGTTGGCTTTTTGTATCTATGATATTTTTAGTAAATATTGCTTGTTTCCCTATATTTCAAAATACAATTTTGCCGTTAATTTTGAATAGTTCAAGTATTGGTAGTGAAATAATAATGCTATCATTATTGGGGATTATGCCTTTCAGTTTGGTACTTCTAATCTGGCAAAATAATCCAATACGTTTCATGAATCTTGTAGGTAAATACCAAAAGCGAGAGATTAAATGGGGTAAGGAATCCATGTCTAAAGATTAATTTATAAGTGGAAAGGAATAGAATATGGCTGAAGAAATTTTGCCGTTAGGCAGTGTCGTTACATTAAGAAATGGAGATGGCACAGAGTTGGTAATTATTGCAAGAGCAAGTATAGTCGTTGAAAATGATGAAGAAATCTATTATGACTATGGCGCGGTTTTGATTCCTCAAGGAATGATGAGCCCTGACAAGGTTTTCTTTTTTAATAGAGAAAATGTTCAAGAAATTAAATTTAGAGGTTATGAAAATAACGATGAAAAACTATTTTCTAAACAATATAATCAAATGATTGAACATTCTCCATATCCCAAAGGAACTGTTTAGTTTACAAGTTGTTAGTCATAAGATTAGAGTTTAAACTGTCCAGTAAACAGTTGGCAGGAGTAGAGTATCCATTTAAGAATCTGACGCATACAAATTATTGCCTAATTAATAACAGAATCCAGTCAGGATCACCTTGTCTGGATTTTTTGGTATAATGGAAAGGTAATATTCTTCCTTGACACATAAGAAGCTAGGCTAGACTTGTTCTAAGCGGAGCTGTTGGATTCGACAGAGTTAGACTTGCCAAACTTACTTCACTCTTGGAAACGGGTGAATTGCTCTGCCATTTTTCAAAAAACAGACCCTCTTCAGCCCTCACTATGTGGTCTTGGTGACGGATGAGAAGTTGATTTTGGACCATATCATCATGGAGTTCTTCACAGAGGATCCGACGGAGCTGGGCTGTAGCCTGGTCTTTGTGCAGGATGTGCTGTCTTCTCTGTCTGAGAATATCAAGACCATCATTAACATCAAGGATCGAAACACTGGTCAGCTAGTCATGGAGGAAGGTCAGTTGCGTGAGATTGACTTTGCCTTGGACCACTTCCCAGTCGGCTATGATAAGGAGACCTTGGTGCGCCGCTTAGCTCCGCTAAACCACCTACAGAACCTCAAGTCTTCTATCCCTGAAACGGTGACCTTTATGGAGATGTATGGGGTTGAGACCTTTGAGGACTTGGGTGTTGTCAGTCGTTGGGAAAAGCATGCGCCTTATAAGAGTCTGGCGGTGCCTCTGGGTCTTCGTGGCAAGGAGGATATTGTCTATCTGAACTTACATGAAAAAGCCCATGGTCCGCACGGATTGGTGGCAGGTACCACGGGTTCTGGTAAGTCAGAGGTCATCCAGTCTTATATCTTAAGCCTTGCGGTTAATTTCCATCCGCATGATGTTGCCTTCCTCCTCATCGACTACAAGGGTGGGGGCATGGCCAACCTCTTCAAGGACCTGCCTCACTTACTTGGGACCATCACCAACTTGGATGGCGCCCAGTCCATGCGGGCCCTAGTGTCCATCAATGCGGAGCTGAAGCGTCGTCAACGTCTCTTTGCGGAGAATGATGTCAACCATATCAATCAATACCAGAAGAAGTACAAGCTGGGTGAGGTGAGTGAGCCCATGCCTCATCTTTTCTTGATCTCCGATGAGTTTGCGGAGCTCAAGACCAACCAACCTGACTTTATGAAGGAGCTGGTCTCAACCGCTCGTATCGGTCGTTCGCTAGGTATTCACCTGATCCTAGCGACTCAGAAGCCATCTGGTGTGGTGGATGACCAGATCTGGTCCAACTCCCGCTTCAAGCTGGCGCTCAAGGTGGCGGATCGGAGCGACTCCATGGAGATGCTTAAGACGCCAGATGCGGCTGAGATTACCCAGGTGGGTCGTGGCTACCTCCAGGTCGGAAATAATGAAGTGTATGAACTCTTCCAGTCTGCCTGGTCTGGGGCTGATTACCAGCCAGATAAGGATGAGCAGGGGATTGAGGACCATACCATCTATGCCATCAATGACATCGGTCAATATGAGATTCTCAACGAAGACCTGTCGGGTCTGGATCAGGCTGAGTCCATCAAGGAGGTTCCGAGTGAGCTTCAAGCCATTGTAAGTAAGCTGAAAGCCTTGACAGAGCGCTTGTCCATCCAGGCCCTGCCGCAACCATGGTTGCCTCCGCTACCTTCACGTTTGTTTGTGGAAGATTTACGAGATGAGGCTGAGTTAACTTGGTCGGGAGTCAATGAGGAGTTAGAGGTTCTTCTAGGTCTCTTGGATAAACCGAGCCAGCAGGCTCAAGAACCGCTGTCTATCAACCTATCTCAGGATGGTCATTTGCTTATGTATGGGGCTCCAGCGACCGGTAAGACTACTTTCTTACAGACTACGGTCTTGGATCTAGCTCGTCACTATAGCCCATCTGAACTCCATATCTATCTGATGGACTTTGGGACGAGTGGTCTGGTTCCAATGGGGGATTTACCACATGTGGCGGATGTCTTCCTCTTGGATCAGGGAGAGAAGATTGGTAAGTTTATCCGTCTTTTGGAGAAGGAAATCAACCGTCGCAAGAAATTGCTTACGGAACATCGTGTGGGTACCTTGTCCATGTACCGTCAGTTGACAGGACAGGTGGAGCCACGTATTGTCATTGCCTTGGATAGCTTTGAGTCTATGAAGGATGAGAGTTTTGAGGCAGAATTACTCAAACTCTTGACCCGCATTTCTCGTGAGGGTCAGGCCATTGGTCTTCACCTTGTGGTGACGGCTAGTCGTCAGGCTAACCTTCGTGCGACCTTCTACTCTAACTTCAAGCACCAGTTGACCTTGAAGCAACACGATAAGACAGAAGTTCGCAGTGTTGTCGGGGCTACTGGTCTTGCGGATATTGAAGATATTAAGGGACGGGCTCTCTATAAGGGTGAGGAAGTTTATAGCCTCCAGTTGGCACTTCCCCTTCGTGTGGACCACGACATAGAGCTGGTGGATCAGATGCGTGAGGAAGTGAGTCGTCAGAAGGCTGCTTGGACGGGTCAGGTTCCAGAAGCTATCCCAATGGTGCCAGAAGAGCTGACTCGCGAGGACTTCCTCAGTCGTGCCAGCGTCCAGAAAGCCATCGCCTCAGGTCAGATTCCACTTGGACTGGATCTGGAAACGGTGGAGGCTGTGAGTTGGGATTTGACCGTTGGGAACTTTGTATATATTTATGAACAAGATAGGCATAGAAATAACTTTTTGCGAGGTTTTTTAAATACTCTAGGACAAACAGATTATTCTGTAAAAATGGTTAGTGGCGAAGAGTTCTTTACTGATAATGGGACGGAAGTTTCGTTTACACCTTCGAGTCGTTTATTAATGATTGATGAAATATATGATTCTGTTTTTGAAAATATCGAATTTGATGAATATGATGAAATAGTTGTTGTCATTTGGAATGAATTAGATGTTTTAGTACAAGAGGATAGTCAGTTGTTAGATAAGATGCTCTATATATTGACTAATGGTCCTAAAGTAGGAGTATACAGTTTAATTGTTACTATGCCTGGCCTATCTTCTAAGATTGATGTTGTTTCTAAGCATGTTAAGTTAATGAAAGAAGCTGTGGTGGAAACACGATTGAATGATCAAAAAATCCTAAGCTTAAATAATGTTAAGTACTCAGAGCCGTCATTACAAGAGTCATTAGCCTATTTTATAACTAACAAAAATTATAAATTGATGAAAACTGTGAGTGAGGGGTCTAAATGACAAATAATCAATATAAAATAAAAATTCATCATAAAGCTGAGAACAAAAAAATATATATTTCAATTGGTATCAATGTTGGTTTTGCCCTACGTGATTTTGTGTACGGCAATGATGTATATTCTTTTAAACCGGGAGCATTGCTTTTCTTAGCTAAATATAAAGAAGAATTTGCTAAAGAACTCTATAATAAGAAAATTAATATTTCTGTGTATGCTTCTCAAACGATTTTTTCATTCATTAGTAATTCAAAGAAGTTGATTGGTGACATAGATATTTTTGAAAAAATAAAGTCAAAAGTTCCGTCACGAGAAGAATTTCCGGAGTTATTTAAACAATTTAAATTAGATTACATAAATAACTTTTCTGATGAAGTGAAAGAAGAATTAATTTACTCAGAATTTCTACATTATCATAAACGGTTCTCAATGGATAATTTTCATAAATCCATTGAGAGTCTTACATTCGAAGATGTAGAGAAAGTCCAAAAATACCTTTTCCAAAAAATTCGATATAAAGTATATATTTATGGAAATGTTGAAGAAAGGATTGAAGATATACAGGCTTGGACGGTAAACGGTTGTTTAGAGTTTATTAAGCCAATCATTCTACCGCTTACTGATGGAGAGGTTGTCTGGAAAGGTATTGAACTCAATGGAATATCAGATAGGCGAAGTTATCTGATGCATACAAATTTATTCCAAATTCCAATCGCTGATGCTTACTTGACCTATCAAATTCTAAGTCAATGGTATAGTGATAAAAAGATACAAATTACCATTGATTCTGTAGAAATGGGAGCTATACTGCCAGATACTGATAATATTGAAGATTTTAAACTGGACCTAGCCAGTATCCAACTATTTAAGGACAATATTTTAAGGCAATATGAGTATTTAAGCGGAAGAAAGCAATTATTTTATTCGATATACTTTATGAAACTATGGCTGGCTGGTTTAGATTACCTTGACTTCTATCTGTACTTACAAAAAATAAGTTCGGAGGAGATTGAAGATAAAATGTCTACTGTACTAAAGGTAAGTCAATTTTGCAAAGTTGAACTATCAAAACAAAATATGGAGATAACAAATGAGTGAGCAAATATTAATAAATCCAGAGGGATTCTATCCAGAAATAGATAATTTGTCAGTGGCTCAAGCTCTTATAACGGATGAAATGTTTTCAATAGATAAGGGTGAGCTTAATCTGGATACAGTTTCAGAGATTGACAGTTTAGTAAAGGAATTGAATTCACTTTATGTACTTTATAGAGAGCATCTAGGTCGGGATGTTAAAAATCTAAATGTAGTAATTGCAGAGTGGATGAAGGTAGATGCCTCGCTTGCAGGAAAAAATTTGCTTGGGGGGGATTAAGATGACAAAGAAGTTAGATAATACCGCTATATCAACCCTTAAGACAGAAGTTGAAGCTTCGTACTCAACTGCGGAAACCAGTCTTTATGAGATTTTCAAAGCACTGTCCGTTTTAACGCAGTCAGCGAACTTTCGTGGAGCAGGTGCAGAATCTCATAAATTGTTTTTACAAGAAGCCAGTTTAAACTACGCCTATGTTCTGTTAGAGGTGACGCAAACATTTAAATCCTATATCTTAGAAGTTGAGAAAGGATTCTTGGAGTATGAGTCGGAAGTTTCAGGAAAAGTGAATACTGATACAGTTTCTGAGTATAAGACTTCTTTGTCAGGGATAGCCAAGCAGATAGAATTACTAAAAAGTGATTTGACTTCTCCAGAATCAATAGCAAGAAGCAACGGAGTGAATATTGTTTCAACTGGAGCTGGAAATTTAGCAACTCAATTTTTTGCGATTGATTCTAATTTAGAGAAAGTTAACCAAGATTTAGCAAATACGGATAGTTCCTTGAAAGGTAAAGCAACTATAGTTTCCGAAGCAATTTCCAATTTGAAATCAAATTTAGATAGCGTCTCTTCTACCTACATCACTTCAACAGGTAAATACAACACCTCAACCATAGGTCAGTTGACGAAACAAGATTGGTATCTAAAAGGATGCAGGAACGTATTTGCGGACAAACAGAAGTCGGACCCCTTTGTTTACAATTCAGGGTCGGCCTCAGTGTGGGAGGGGCAGTATGCGGTTGGTTTGGCGAAGGATACATACCTTACTACAACAGGAGCTGTAGCATCTGGACAATACAAAGCAGGGATTGATGGTGGAGAAATATATTTAAAATCTAATGGATATATTTTGGGAGGTAGTCTAGAAGTTCAAGCAACTTCTGCTATTGAGGTAACAGCAGCTGCTAGTATGGCATCAGGTAATGTAGACTTGCGCACCGGAAAATATGGATGGTACGCTAGCGGAGGTGCAAGTGGACCATCTGCACAAGGAAAAGTTGGAATTATAGATGGGCTATTTTCTGTCTCAGGTCAAGCTAGGTTTCTTTTCGCAGAGGGGACAGTTGGTTCGTATGATAACGGCGAAGAATTCTATTACGGATTTGATGCTAGTGCCAGCCTTACTGAAGCAAGTGCAAATTTCGATTTATTTAATGTACAAATAGATGGACAGAAGCCAGTTTTTGCAATTTCAGCTGAACCTGTTTTAACTGGTGGAGGCGGAGCGACGGTTGCAATTTCAGGTCAATCTGTATATGAAGATTTTTTAGGAGTAGATTGGTTAGATGTTGATGCAGTGACATTCAAAGTAGGTGGAAAGGCAATAATTGGTGGGAATATCTCGGTCACAATTCCTTGGCCAGATCTCAATTTTTAGAAAGTAAGAAATCATGAAAAATATTATCTTAATTGTCACAAGCATGTTCTTATTAACAGCTTGTGGAAATTCGAGTACAAATACAGAAACACAATCAAGTGTTGAAAGTAGTACAAGTAGTTCAGTGGAGGATAAAGCGTTGACATTAGTACATGGAAAAAATACAACTCAATCTGATGAAGTTGTTCAATATGTTGAGGATTTGCTTGAAAAGAATCCTAATTTAGGAGCAGAAAAAGCCATTAGCTTAAATTATGCAGATGCTACGAATTCAGATGGAACCACTACCTACGCTTTGTTCTTAGTAACGAATAGGACGGTAGATAGGATTGAACAGAATTTTGATTTTACTGTCAAATGGTCCTATAATGGAACAGTCATCTATGAAAATCAAAAAGTACTGTATGAGCCTGATGAATATGGGGTGCTAGAACCCAATACGACAGCTATTATCTTCCTACCTCTACCTGATGAGAGTGTTGAAGTTGCAAAAAATATGACAGATAATAGCAAAATTTCACTTTCGATTTCGGATTTGGCTTATGTGGAGTAAAAATGAACAAGACTTGGTTATATCTTTTAATATTTTTGCCGATAACTGTACCTTTTTGTTTTTTTCTTTATAGATGGCGTAGGGAATATGTTATTCGAAAATACAGTACTTCTACAATTATCGGTAAAGTTGTTGCACATAGAGAATGGATTTCACTTCGTCCCCCAATTATAGAGTATGAAGTAGAGGGTATTATATATAGAAAAGCCCTAGAATACAAATCTGTTGTTTATGGTCCAAAAGATATTTCATATCCTCGTGATATAGAAGAACTCCGAAATTATATGTTGGAAAGGAAGAAGTTATACAACATTGGTTTAATGCCGTACAATATGTATGAACTATTTCCTATTGGATATGAAATGACAGTGATGTACAATACGAAGCGACCTCAGTTAGCTTTTGTAGAACGTTATGCTGGGGGAGAGTTATTTTTTAGATTTGTCAGCTTATTCTATTTTCTTGTAATAATCCTTATCTGTTTGTTCTTGTTTTTTGTTTTAATATAAGGAGGTATTTCTAATGTCAAAAGATGCTGAAATTGCTCGTTGTAATCAACGGATATTAACTACTAATAGTCAGATTTCAAGTACAGAATCAACAATAGCCACTTACAAAACAAAACTAGAAGCACTTAAAAAAGCTTATGAAGCTATGAAGACAACTAGATCTGATTTTAAGGATAAAAAGAAATCATTGAGTCAATTACAGAGGAGCGCGGACACGAGTTGGTCTGGAAACTTATTCGATACAAAATATGATAAATCACTCGAAGATTTGATCTCAGATGTTAACGATGTTATTGGTAAAATTGATGATAATTTAGATCGTATCAACAATAAGATAAATGACTATGAAAATAAAATCATGCAAAAAGAATCGTTCTTAGGTGGGCTATATAGTGTATTAAATAGTCTATGGGGACAGTTAGAAAACTTATTTAATTAAGGAAAAATTACGAAAAAATTAGTCACTATTATTTTACTTTTCATAGGGATGGTGGCTATATCTGCTTGTAGTGGTTCTGATGAAATCATCGGAACATGGCAAGCACAGGCAGCAGATGGGACAGAGCTGATAATTGAAATTGACAAAAAAACAGATTGCGGTAGTTTGAAACAAGTTGAGTAGCTCTGCTATTTTTCAAAAACCTCAAGAGCTGAGGTTGAGGTCTTCCAAGTAGCCCTTCCAACCTATGCCAAGGACTCCTTTGGTCTGGTGCAGGCTGTACAGGATGAGGCAAAAACCATGGCTGCTTCTTGGACAGGTCGTCGTCCAGAAGGGATACCAGTCATGCCTGAGAGCCTGAGCTTTGAAGAGTTTGCGGGTCTAGCAAGCGTGCAAGAAGTTGTCGCAGGTGGTGAGCTACCAATCGGACTAGACTTTGAGAATGTGGAAAGTGTTGGTTTGAATATTGGAGCTATGAAGCATTTATTGGTTTTTGGGGATCAATTATCTACGGTGGGCCGTGTGATGAAACATATAGTGACTTATTCTCTTTCTCTTTTGCCAGAAAAAGAAATTATCTACGTTTCATCAGAGCAATCATCGTTTAATTTTATAAGTGATACTATAGATAGAGTTATTACTGCTGAGATTGGAGTTGAGAAACTTCTGTTTCAAGAAATTCAACAGAGGAAGACTCAATCTATTCAAAAAGTAAGTTTCTGCATTATTCCTGATATAATAGCTTTTCTGGAGCAGACTAAGATGAGTTACTCAGACTTTATAAAACTCTACCAAGAATCACTCAAAGTAGGGGTCCAACTGATAATTGGTGCACAAAAATCATCGTTACTCAAGACAGATTTATCTATTAAGTATATTAAAGAGAATCTGGTGACGGCAATCGTTGCTCAAAGACTATATGATCAAAGTATTGTACAACATAAAATGACAAGTCGTGAGGAGACTTTGAAAGTAGATGAAGTGTATCTATATCATGACCAAGACTATCAAAAAGTAAAAATTAGTAAGCAGGTGGCGGAGTAATGAATCGAATAAAAAAACTAATGATGTGCATTTTAGGAGGTGTTATGATAATGGGTTTGACAGGTTGTAATAAAGAAGCAGAGATTAGAACAGAGTTGGCACCGATGTATGAGGTGTTGGACCAGCAATCTATAGAGAATTTTGATATTCTTTCGATTGAAGATAGTTTGAGGATATATGGTATGGAGAGTGCCAAGGCATTTAAGACTGACTTGGCTATTAGTTCAGATGGACAATTTGAAGGAATGAGTTATGATTTGTCAGTTTCTGAAACGGAAGGCTATCCAACGACTTATATAGATGGAAATTTGAAAATTAATACGACTAGTGAAGTGTTATCCGATAGAAAAATGTTATTTGAAGAATTTCATTTTTCAGAAGACTATTTTAATAATCTAGAGCTAGTGAAGGTACTGGACCATCCCAATACTTATATGAAAGAGATTACCTACCAAGAGAAAACTCCTTCGGAATACACAAAGATGCTGATAGATTTATATGATTTAACTACCTCAAGAATGGCAAATATTGAAATTAGTAAAGTAAGGGCTGACGAAAAAGCGTTTGCTTATATATTGACCTACTCATTATATGATGAGACTAATATTTCAATTAAACGTGTCTTTTCTTTTGTGATGGAGGATAAAACAGATGAGTAAGGCTGATATTAATCGTCGGGTGGAGGTATCTGCCGATATTGCAGACAGTGTTTATAAATTTGAAGAGTATTTGGTAAAGAATAGCGATATATTATCGGATAGGTAGTGTAGTAAGGCTAAATAGAAGTGAAAATGTAGACTTAATGATTATCAATAGGGGTTATATTGTTCTTCAAGATGGAAAAGAAGTTTATTTTGATTATGGGCAGTTCGAATCCCACAGGGATTGGTTACTCCAGAGGAAACTTACTTTTTCAATCAAGAAAATATTGTAGCTGTAGTACTTCGTGGTTATGTCAACATTGATGAGCAGTCTTTTTCAAGTCAGTGTGATACATTGATTTCAGAATCTGGTTATGAAACAGGAAAAGTTCTATCATATAATTAGTAATTTGAATCCTCAGTAAATTGTTTGCTGGGGATTATTTATTGTATAATAGGAAAGTATGATAATCTGATAAGGATGAGTAAAAATGAAAACATCAATATGGAATGCCTCTTTAGAAGAGAGCATGAATCTTGTAACAGATAAATACATCAAAACTTCTATGGATGATGTTAATCAACATGGATATAAGAAGAAAATTTTAGGTTTTTTTACGATGGTTCTTTTCATCGGACTACTCAGTTTAATTGGAATCTATATTGATAAGGAATCTGGAGTATTGTTATTTTTAAAAGCTGAACTATTATTTCGAATCCCATTAGTACTAAGTTTGCTGTTTTTATTATGTTATCTGATGGAATTGAGAAAAGTCAAGGAGTATAGAGTTCTATCCTACTATATTTTTAATAAGTATATGTTTTGGGTGATGAGTTGTTTTATTTTACAACTTTGGCTGATATGTGCTGTAGGATTTGCGATTCTATGGGGTTCAGTTCTGTCAATTATCGTCAATGTCGGTATTTTTAGTATAGTGGTATCAGAACGTCTTATTTCGTTTATAAAGAAAACAGAAGGAGCATTGTATCAAGGACAACCATCAAATAACATCTTGTATAAATTCCTGGAAAAATTTGTTGCTTTTTCAAAAAGATATGGTGGTGGTTTAGTTGTTCTTCTCCTTGTTAGTCGTTTTGTATTTAAAAATAGCTTTCAAAGTGCAAGTGGAGAAGACATTTACCATAATGATTTTTAACGCTCGCTGGCGATGACATTCAGTGTTTTTTCCCTATCCTCCCGTTTTATTTCTCTGTAGCTATTGCTACTAGTTGTATAGAGGGATATTACTTGGAGAAATATTCCGAAGATTACCGTCAACTATCTGGTTATTCCGTAGAAGACTGGTATGGTAAAAAGTCCAAGCGATATAAGGAAAGTTTGGGAGAGTAGGTTTTGTTTAGCTCGTCTTAATTTACTTTTGGTTTATGGCTAAGCAATGGATTCCAAAATCCCAAGTTACATAATTTTTTGATGCTTAAGTTATTAACTTGTAAACCCAGACAAGATTACCTTGTCTGGATTTTTTGGTTAGTGGAAGCATAAAAAAATTCACTGGATTAGTCCAGTGAAATAGGGATATAGAGCTCTAAGGGTACAGCTATTTATTTCATGTTTTTTAAGACTTTCTCAAAACTCTTCGATCGTGCTTCCACGCTGATTTCTTCAAGGGTCAGCGGGTGCGTTAAGCTGAGTTTTTTGGCGTGGAGCATGAGGCGGGGGGCTGCGATTCGACTATAGAGTGGGTCGCCAATCAGAGCATGGCCATGATGAGCCAAATGCACCCGAATCTGATGGGTCCGCCCTGTCTGAAGGCGACAGGAAACGAGACTGTTTTTGCCAAGGCTCTTCAAGAGATGGACCTGGGTCAAAGCGGCCTGTCCCTTGCGGTTGTCGACCACCCGCTTTCTGCGGTCGTGTCGGTCCCGTCCGATTTTATCAGTGATAGTCCAGTCTGTCTTTCTTAGCTCCCCTTGGCAGAGGGCCAGGTAGTCACGATAGATGACCTTGTCCTCCAAAAGCCGATTGAGAATGGGCAGGATAAAGGGATTTTTAGCAAAGAGAATGGCTCCGCTGGTTTCCATATCGAGTCTGTGGACCACATAGCAGGTCTGACCCACATAGGCAGATACATGGTTGAGCAGGGCGATTTCCGTCGGCTCATTGCCGTGGGTTTTCATACCTTCAGGCTTGTTGACGATAATCAAATGCTCATCTTGGTAGAGTTCCTCAATCAAGTCCGCCTGTCCTAGAGGAATGCTTTTTTCAGGATAATCTTCCTGGTCAAAGGTCAATTCGAGCAGGTCACCTGCGGCAATCGGACTCTGCCAGTTAATCAGCTCACCGTTGACATGGACGTGTTTCTTGGTGCGGAGGAAGTGACGGATTTTTCTAGGAATGAGAAAATAATCTTCCAAGACTTCCTTGACAGTCAGCTGCGGAAAGGCTTGGGGAATGCGAATATCAACTTTCATCTTATAGGCTAGTCGAGTGCTTGGGTTGCACTTTTTCATTTGGATTGAGGTAGTTCATGGCATTGTTGACTGCGGTTGGGGCTTCGCCCAGTCCAGTCGCAATCAGGTCAACCTTGCCCTCGTAGAAGCAACAGTCACCGATAGCATAGATACCAGGAACAGAGGTTTCTTGCTTGCTGTTGACCACGATGCGGTGGCGATTGAGTTCCAATCCCCATTCTTTCAGCGTGCCGACAGATGATTTGAAACCGTAGTTGACAAAGAGGTGATCGAAAGACAGGCTGAGCTTGTCCTCGCTCTTAACCTTGTCAAAATGAATCTCAGAAGCTCTGCTATTTTCCCCAGAAAGCCCTTTAGGAACAAAAGGTGTGTGGATGCTGACGCTGGACTGCTTGAGCTCTTCCACGCTGTGCTCAAGGGCTCGGAAGTTGTCGCGACGGTGGACGATGTGAGTGGTCTTGGCGATTTTTTCAAAGGCCAGGGACCAATCGACCGCAGAGTCACCGCCACCCAAGACGACGATGTCCTTGTCGGCATACTGCTGGATATTGGATACGTGGTAGTGGACGTTGTCAAAGCTGTCAGCACCGTCAATCTCCAGTGGACGTGGCTTGAAGGCACCGCCACCCATAGCGATAATCAGGGTCTTGGTCTGGTGGCTACCTTTGTTAGTCGTCAGGGAAATGACCTCTCCTGGCTCAATAGCAATCAGGGTTTCATTGAGGCAGATCGTAGTGTCAAATGGAGCCAGTTGGGCAAGGAGGTTGTCGGTCAACTCTTGTCCTGTCAGGCTTGGAAAGGCAGGAATGTCTAAAATAGCCTTCTCAGGATAGAGAATGGCAGGCTGGCCACCCAGTTGGGGAAGGGAGTCAATGATTTTGACCTTGGCTTGACGGAGGTGGGCGTAGAAGGCGGCGAATAAACCGACTGGTCCGCCACCGATGATGGTAATGTCATATACTTGTGTCATGGGAATCCTCTTCTTTGTTCAGAATGACCCTATTTTATCATATTTTTTGGAAAAATTCTTTGTCTGTTGTCACAAGTTATCGCAGGCTTTTTTCTGCTAGTTTTTACGAAATGGTGTATAATGGTACAAAATTCACTAGAAAGAGGTTAAAGTATGGACGATTTGCAACATCAGCCGATTGAAGTTCCAGAAGATTTCCAAATTGATCCCGAAGACCGACCTAGCCGTCGCCGCAGGGGAAATCGTGGCTCTGTTGATAAACCAAAGAAAAAATCACATATTCCGGAGCCGATTCGTAAATTTTGGCGCCGTTACCAACTGACTAAAATTTTAATCATTTTAATGGTCCTGACAGTTCTTACAGTAGGTGGCTATCTATTTTTTCTTGCAAAGACAGCTAATGTTGGTGATTTACAGCAGGCGCTAAAAGCTACAACGATTATTTACGATAAAGATGGTGCGGAAGCTGGGACATTGTCAGGTCAGAAGGGGACCTATGTAGAGCTGGATGCTGTCTCTGATAATTTAGAGAATGCTGTCATCGCTACAGAAGATCGGAGCTTCTACGAAAATTCAGGTATTAATTACCAGCGGACCATTTTAGCGGTCTTGACCCTTGGGAAATCAGGTGGTGGCTCGACCATTACGCAGCAATTGGCAAAAAATGCCTTTCTAACTCAGGATCAGACCATCAGTCGAAAGGCTCGAGAATTCTTTTTGGCTCTGGAAATCAATAAAAAGTACAGCAAGCAAGAAATTTTGACCATGTATCTCAATAACGCCTATTTTGGGAATGGTGTTTGGGGAGTGGAAGATGCAAGCCAAAAGTACTTCGGTATTCCAGCCAGCGATCTTACTCTTGAGCAAGCGGCCGTCATTGCAGGTATGCTCAAGGGACCTGAGATTTATAATCCTTATTATTCTCTAGAAAATGCAGTTAATCGTCGGGATACAGTCCTGCAAAATATGGTCAATGCTGGTTATATTGATCAAGCGACTGCAGATGCAGGTTTCCAAGTAGATCTAGCCAGTCAGCTTTCAGATACCTATACAGGGAAACAAAGCAATTATTCCTATCCATCCTATTTTGATGCTGTGATTGCGGAGGCGATTGAGCGATACGGACTGAAAGAATCAGACATTATTAATAACGGCTATAGGATTTACACGGAGATGGATCAAAATTCTCAAGCCAGCATGCAGGTGATTTTTAATGATGAGACCATGTTCCCGACATCAAGTTTTGATGGTACCCATGCTCAGGCTGCCAGCGTAGCTCTTGATCCGACGACTGGTGGAGTTCGCGCCTTGGTTGGCCGAGTTAACAGTTCAGAGGATGCGGTCTTTCGGACTTTCAACTTTGCGACACAAGCCAAGCGCAGTCCTGGTTCAACGATCAAGCCTCTTGTTGCCTATGCTCCAGCAGTAGCCGCGGGCTGGTCGATTGATATGGCTCTGGATAACCATACAGAAACCTACGGTGATTACACCTTGCATAACTATGATTATTCGACTTCTGATACCATTCCAATGTATCAAGCTTTGGCTCTCTCTTACAATTTACCAGTAGCTTATATAGTGAACACCTTGGGGATTGACAAAGCCTTCGAGTATGGACAAAAGTTTGGACTTGATATGGAAAATGTCGAGAAAGTTTTGGGGGTTTCAATTGGTTCTGGAGTGGAGACTAATCCTCTGCAAATGGCCCAGGCCTACGCTGCTTTTGCGAATAAGGGTGTGATGAAGGATGCCCACCTCATCACTCGTATTGAAACGGCTAGTGGAAAGGTTTTAGCAGAGCATCGAGAAACAAGTACCAAGGTGATTGACCGTTCTGTCGCAGATAAGATGACAGCAATGATGCTTGGAACCTATACCAATGGTACGGGAGTGACAGCAGATGCGGCCAATTATCATATCGCTGGGAAAACAGGAACAACCGAAACAAGTTTTGATGTCAACCTCGTCAATGACCAGTGGCATATTGCCTACACACCTGATTTGGTCATCAGTCAGTGGGTTGGTTTTGAGCAGACAGATGAAAATCATTATATAGATAGCAGTAGCTACTGGAAGGCTCCGTCGGTCTTCCAGACTGTGGCCAATTCAATCTTGCCATATACTGCAGGAACTAAGTTCGAAGTAGAAAACGCCTATGCACAAAATGGTATTGTAGAAGTAGCTCCAGATGAAGCTACGCAAACTGAATCAAGCCTTGGTCAAGAACAGGTACAAGAAATTTCAGATCAGGCGAAAAACTTGATTGAGCAAACTAAACAAAATCTAATCGATGCCAAGTTGCCAGAACGAGCAAAAACCTTGTGGGATAACATTACGTCTTGGTTTGGAGAGTTGTCAAATCCATAAAAACATGGTAGAATGAAAAGGATGGAGGGCTTTATGGCACTAAAAAAAGCAAGCCTAGCCTGTACTGTTTGTGGTTCTCGAAACTATTCAATCAGCCTTTCGAGCAATCCCAAGCCAACACGGTTAGAAGTAAATAAATTTTGTAAACACTGTGGACAATACACTGTTCACAAGGAAACCAGATAGGAGTTACGCATGAAATTTATCAAAGACATTATCCGCATTTTAAAAGATACGTCTTGGCCAACTCGTAAGCAGAGTTGGACGGATTTCGTGTCTGTAGTGGAATATACTGCCTTTTTCGTAGCGGTGGTTTACCTCTTTGACTTGATTTTGTCACGAGGAATCATGAGCTTGATTAATCTTTTCTAGAAAATACTTGCCATTTGTAAAATGGAAGTGATATAATAAGGAAAAGCGAAAGCCTTCGGGCTTTTTTTAGCGTCTAAAAATTCCGTGTTTCCAAAGAAAGGAAGTAACAATGTACGATAGTTTTGATAAAGGCTGGTTTGTTTTACAGACCTACTCAGGATATGAAAATAAAGTGAAGGAAAACTTGCTCCAACGTGCCCACACTTATAACATGTTGGAAAACATCCTCCGTGTAGAAATTCCAACTCAGACTGTTCAGGTTGAAAAGAACGGTGAGGTCAAGGAAGTGGAAGAAAACCGTTTCCCTGGTTATGTTTTGGTGGAAATGGTTATGACCGATGAAGCTTGGTTTGTGGTTCGTAACACGCCAAACGTTACAGGTTTCGTGGGTTCACACGGTAACCGTTCAAAACCAACTCCACTTTTGGAAGAAGAAATCCGTCAAATCTTGGTGTCTATGGGACAAACCGTTCAAGAATTTGATATTGATGTCAAAGTTGGCGATACTGTTCGTATCATCGACGGTGCCTTCACAGACTACACAGGTAAAATTACAGAAATTGATAACAACAAGGTCAAAATGGTTATCTCTATGTTTGGTAATGATACCATTGCAGAGGTTAACTTGAGCCAGATTGCTGAGTTGTAATAAGTTGTTAAAGCGCAGGGAAACCTGTGCTTTTTCTTGTTTTTGAGGCTAACTCAAAAAAAACTTGCCAAAGATTTAAAAATTTTATAGAATTAGGTGTACCTAACTTATAAATTAATCAATATTAAAAAACGGAGGTTTTATGAAACAGAAGTGGTCTCAGATTGAGAATAAACAACGCTTTAGCATCAAGAAGTTAAGTGTCGGTGTGGCATCGGTATCAATAGGATTTTTTATCACAGGTATTCCGATGGTTCAAGCAGATACTAGTGGAGAAGGATTGGAGTCTACGGTTGCGGTCGCAACGGATATGGACAGCAAGCAAGATTCTGTGGCAGAGAAAAAAGAAGATGGACCATTATCAGATGAGCCAGCTAAAACGGAGCAGGTGGATGAACCAGTTGCTGAAGAGGGAGCAGTCGAAGAAGTTGTAGATACAGAGGCGGGTGAAGAATCAGGTCTTCTCACAGATCGAGTTGCGACCGAGATAAAAACTACAGCTGGTAAGACAACAGAAGAGTCAAGGGAAAAAGAAGACATTAGCGTAAAAGAAGCTAGTGCTCCTCAAACAATCCCGCAGGAATCACAGCTTGAGCCAGAAGAGGTGACAACAGGGCGCTATATTTTACAATTTTCCGAAGAGAACCGAAATCTTGTATTGGATAAATTAAAGAAAATTGATGGCGTTAAAATTGTTCATGAGTATAAGGAGGTTTTAACGGGAGCATCTGTAGAGGTAGGGAAAGAAAGTTTGTCTGATGTGAAGGCAATTACCGAATTAACCTCTTTAGAAGAGAGTCGCCGTATCCGACCGACTCTTCATACTGCTAAACAGCTGGTTGGTGCCTTAAAAGCAAGTTCTAAATATCAGACAGATGGTCGCGGAATGGTGATTGCAGTCATTGACTCCGGTTTGGATATTAAGCACAAAGACATGAGGTTGGATGATGGTGTCATTCCTAAAATCAAGGACATTACTCCATCTACGACAGGAACATACACACTGAAAGTTCCCCATGGCTATAATTATGTATCTGGTAACGATAATCTTTACGATGATACCCACGAACCACATGGTATGCACATAGCAGGAACTCTGGCTGGAAATGCAACAGACGAAGAAGTTGCGTCTAAAAAGGGAGTTGATGGGATTGCTCCCAACGCACAACTGCTAGTCTACAAGATTTTTTCAAATGACCCTAAAAATTATAAAGCTGAGACGGAGGATGCTGCCTATGCTGCCATTGAAGATGCTATCAAACACGGGGCAGATGTCATCAGCTTGAGCGTTGGTTATTATGATAGCGGGCTGCCAGGGAATGCTTACTACACGATTGCTAAGAGGGCAGCAGAAAAGGGGATTATCATTACAGCAGCTATTGGTAATGCTGGCGCCTCCTCTTCAGACACCTCCTTTGACCTGCATACAAATAATGCCTTGGGAGCTGTGGATACGGCAACAACAGTTGGCGTAGCAGCGACTCCTGCAGTTATCGCGGTTGGATCGGCGAGAAATACCCATCTTGTTCAACGCGAATTTATGCTGAATAGGCAGTCTTTTGGCTACTATCCTATTGGCTATACAACGCTTACAGAGGGAAAATATGAATTTGTAGATGCTGGAAATGGTCATTGGGAAGAAGTGCAGGGGCTTGATTTGGCTGGTAAAGTCGCGGTTATCAAAAAAGATAAGTTTGACTTGAAAGATGCTGTTCGTAATTTGAAATTCAAGGATGTTGCTGGAATTATTGTGATAAATACTGATCAGGGATGGAACAAGGATTATTATAGGACCCATCAGTTATTGGTAGATGATAAGACTTTGCTTTCTTATTCCTCTATCTGGGGCATCAGTCTTAGTGGAGAAGATGGAAGGCGATTATTGGAAGTTGCCAACCAATCGCAAGACAACACTGGTTTGGTTCTCAGGCCTACAATTGGAATGAAGAAGTTAATCGAAGTACCGACTGTATCAGGCTTTTCTAGTTGGGGGCCTACGGTCAACTTAGAATTGAAGCCAGAGATTGTGGCACCAGGAGAGGATGTTTATGCAACCTTGAATGACAATCGTTATGGCTCCATGTCAGGGACTTCGATGGCTTCGCCAATTGTGGCGGGTGCCAGTGCACTTTTATTGCCACGGATTCGCCAAATGACACCACCAGAAGGCATGACTAGGATGGATTTGCTGAGAATCATTTTGATGAATACTGCTACCCCTTTGGTTGATGTTCTAGATTCATCTGGGCATGCTTTGGAAAATTCTCCGAGACAACAAGGTGCTGGTCTGTTGCAGATTGATAGAGCCTTTGAAACAGATGTGATTCTTCACCACCGTCTAAAAGGAGGGGTGGAATTAAAAGAAATAGGGCGTGAGACAGAATTTGAGGTAACCTTGGAAAATCTGGGAAACCAACAAAGAAGCTTTGCTATTTCAGCTGGGAAAGTATTGACTAGTCAAGATGTTCCTGTTGATAGAATAGGACGTTCTGGAAAAGTAGTTAAAGAGATTCATGCGGCAGAAATCAGGGGTTCGAGTATTCATCTTTCTGAGCAATCCATTCAACTGGGTCCGAAAGAGAAGAAAACTATTCGTCTGAGATTGGATGCAGGAGAAGCGAAAGACCAGTTTGCAGAAGGGTATATTTACTTCAAATCATTGACGGAAGGGCAGTCTGACATCAGCATTCCTTATTTTGGCTTTGTTGGGGACTGGTCAAAAGAAAGGATTGTTGATGCACCGGCTTGGGAAACCAGTTCTAAATTGAAACTGACCTCGGTTTTATCTAGTTATAAACACAATAAGTCTGGGCGCTATATTGAACTTGGGCGTGAAAAGATTCAAGATAATCAATCGCCTCTAAATCCAGATAATATCGCAATTCAAAACCAGCATTCGGATAGTCAGATTGGGAATGCCTTTGTTCGATTTGCGCTATTGAGGGATATTACCAACTATGATTTGGATATTGTAAAAGAAGCTACAGAAGATGCTCCTGTTTTGAGGCGGATTGATACAGGAACCATGCTGTCTCGTGTTCGCTATGTAGATTATTTTGAAAGTCTTTCGGAGTATTCCAAGCTTCGTACTCCGATAGAATTACACCGTTGGGATGGGAAAGTGTACGATGCAAGCAAGGATGAAAATATACCAGCACCGGAAGGACAATATTTCTTTAGATTGCGGGTAAAAAATAAAGAAAATGGGGCCTATCAGTATACCTATCTGCCAGTCAAAATTGATAATCAAAAGCCAGAAATTGTCGCGATTGATACCAATCGTCTAACCAGCCATAGAGAACTGGTCGTCACAGCCAAGGATAATAATAAAGTTTGGGAGGTTCGAGCTAATCTAAATGGAGAAGATCTTCTTGTTGAAAAGGTTGTAGATGATGCAGGTCAACTACATTACCATCTCAAAGAAGTGGAACTGCCACTCGATGCTAAAAATCATCTCCGTGTTGAAGTGATGGATATAGCGGGCAATGTGGTTGCTGTTGAAAAAGACTTAGTGGTGCCTGTAATCCAGTTTAAAAATTTGGAAGATTTGACGGCAATTCGCAGTAAGAAAACTGTAGAAATTAAAGCGAACGTCTCAACGCAAGTTTCTGATGTGCAGGCTAACTTGGATGCTCAGGCTGTGAATTACTCTCTGGAGAATGGTCAACTATCTCTCCAGATTCCAGGGCAATCAGATGGACGCCATAGTTTTGAATTAATCTTGAAAGATAAGGATGGCAAGCTTATTTACACTAAAACCTTGAATTATTTGGTAGATAATGAAAAGCCGACGATTGATCTTGATATTGAAAAAGATGAAGAGGATGAAGAGGTTATCCAGATTGGTAAAAACGGACGCTTTACATTGAAGGGGAAAGTGAGTGATAATATTAGTCTTCCTAAGGACATCAAACTTTACTATTCCAATCTAGACATTGGTAAGGGAGAGCTGAAAATCATAGATGTAAAAGAAGACGGTAGTTTTGAGCAAGACTTCTTTAAATCTGATTTTCCTAGAGCCATCATGTTAACTGCGGTAGATGAGAAGGGTAATAAATTAAAGGACCTTCGTATCAATACAAGTCCAGAGAGTCTGGATGAGGAGGAGGAAACAGAAGTTCCGATTACTGTTAATAACTGGTTGATTGACCCGATTCGTTTCAATAAAGAAAGTCTTGGTCGTGAGCTAGATAGCGGGTTGGTTGACTTCAAAAAGCAAGAAGATGGGACTTATCTATTTACATTTGAAATAGAAGCAGAAACGGATCAAGCTCATTCTGTGCGCATCAATGGTGGCGAAAAACGCTATTTTGAGGGTAGTAAGCTGACTTATCCAGTTACCCTGATTGAAGAGGGAAATGTTGTGGATATAAGTGTGTACAATGAGGCAGATGAGTTGACTTACACGAAGAAATATCAGATGTTGGTTGATACAGAAAATCCTGTTTTACAGCTGGAAAATGAGGTGCTGCCATTGGAAAGACAGGTAGTGGATAGTGAAGAAGATGAAGACGAGGAAAATCAGTATGCAGGAGTCCTCCTGGCAGATGCCGATGGGCACTTGATACTCACCGGAAGCGCCAAGGATAATGGAATTTATTGGTCCTTGAAGATCAACGAAGATTTTGTAGCTCGAGGAGGCTTCTGGAGGCAGTATGGAAATAATGAAAAAGCCTTTCGCTATGAGCTACATAGTCTGAAAGACGGGGACACAGTCAAGCTTGATTTGAGTGACAGTTTTGGAAATGCTGTTGTGAAGAAATATAAGGTACGGTTAAATGACAAGGAGGTATCTGAGCAGGTTCCTGAAAAAGACCTTCATGTGGAGCAATCAGATAAGGATCAAACCCCTAGCATTCCTATTCCGAAATCGGAAGTGCAGGTACCAATGCCAAAAGAAGATAATTCACTTGCTCCGCAAACAGAATCTACTGAAATCGCGCTGTTAACTGGCGATACAAGAGAAGATGGTGTGGAGCATTTGGGGAGACTTACAAAACATGAGGAGGCATTAGGAATTTCTGACGAGAGCATAGAAGTGTCCGTATCACACAGAGAATTCTTTGAAAGAAGCGGAAGAGGAGAGACAGGTGCATTAGCGGCGGATACTAGTGGGAAACTGCCTCAAACTGGGGATAGCCTTGGAAGTGTCTTTATAAGCGCCTTGTTAGGTCTATTTGGTGGAGCTATGGCCCTCGGAAATCTGAAACGAAAAGAATAGCAAAAAACCTAGGGAGATTCCTAGGTTTTTTAGAATATTAAAAGGCGGTAGACGGATTTGAACCGACGATCAAGCTTTTGCAGAGCCGTGCCTTACCACTTGGCTATACCGCCATAACAAAGAATATTGTATCTTAAATCCTGGAAATGGTCAAGTGGAAAAATAAAGATTTAGAGATAATCTGGTTCGAATTTGAAAATTCTCTTGCCGTGTCGAGCTGATTGAGGAGAAGTTGGTGATGCGAGGAGAGGTTATTTGTTTGAGGAGGGAAGCTATTTTGAATAGGGGGAAGGGGAGAATTTGATGGCAGATTTTCATGAATTTCTCTGCTATTTTACTTGAAAATATACAGGTATTCTGATATACTAATAGAGTTGCTGTGCAACAAATACTCATCTCGGACCAATTGTGGTCTTGTTGCCGAAAGGTTGGGCTGCAAGTCGAAGTTCGGGAGAGGAGAAAAAACAAAAAGGAGAAATACTCATGGCAGTAATTTCAATGAAACAACTTCTTGAGGCTGGTGTACACTTCGGTCACCAAACTCGTCGCTGGAATCCTAAGATGGCTAAATACATCTTCACAGAGCGTAACGGTATCCACGTTATCGACTTGCAACAAACTGTAAAATTGGCTGACCAAGCTTACGAATTCATCCGTGACGCTGCAGCAAACGACGCAGTTATCTTGTTCGTAGGTACTAAAAAACAAGCTGCTGAAGCTGTTAAAGACGAAGCTATCCGCGCTGGTCAATACTTCATCAACCACCGTTGGTTGGGTGGAACTCTTACAAACTGGGGTACAATCCAAAAACGTATCGCTCGTTTGAAAGAAATCAACCGCATGGAAGAAGATGGAACTTTCGAAGTGCTTCCTAAGAAAGAAGTAGCATTGTTGAACAAACAACGTGCTCGTCTTGAAAAATTCTTGGGCGGTATCGCTGACATGCCACGCATTCCAGACGTAATGTTCGTTGTTGACCCACATAAAGAGCAAATCGCTGTTAAAGAAGCTAAAAAATTGGGTATCCCAGTTGTAGCGATGGTTGACACAAACACAGATCCAGATGATATTGATGTTATCATCCCAGCTAACGATGACGCTATCCGCGCTGTTAAATTGATCACAGCTAAAATGGCTGACGCTATCATCGAAGGTAACCAAGGTGAAGACAGCGTAGCAGCAGTTGAAGCTGAATTGGCAGCTGAGCCAGCATCTACAGAATCAATCGAAGAATTGGTTGAAGTTGTAGAAGGTAAATAAGTAACGAAGGCGATTTAAAATCTATAGGATTTTAGCTCGTGTACAATTCCAAACATCAAAAAAACAATCCTAGAGGGGCAGGGCTGAGCCCGCTCCTCTATTTTATAAATACAAACAAGGAGAATAGACATGGCAGAAATTACAGCAGCTCTCGTTAAAGAATTGCGTGAAAAATCAGGTGCTGGCGTTATGGACGCTAAAAAAGCATTGGTTGAAGTAGAAGGCGATATCGAAAAAGCAATTGAATTGCTTCGCGAAAAAGGTATGGCTAAGGCGGCTAAGAAAGCTGACCGTGTAGCAGCTGAAGGTTTGACTGGTGTTTACGTTGATGGTAACGTAGCAGCAGTTGTTGAAGTTAACGCTGAAACAGACTTCGTTGCGAAAAACGCTCAATTCGTTGAATTGGTAAACACTACTGCTAAAGTAATTGCAGAAGGCAAACCAGCTGACAACGAAGCAGCTCTTAAATTGACTATGCCTTCAGGTGAAACCCTTGAAGAAGCATACGTAAACGCAACTGCAACAATCGGTGAGAAAATCTCATTCCGTCGCTTTGCTTTGGTTGAAAAAACAGATGCTCAAGCATTCGGTGCATACCAACACAACGGCGGCCGTATCGGTGTTATCTCAGTTGTTGAAGGTGGCGACGAAACTCTTGCAAAACAAATCTCAATGCACATCGCTGCGATGAAACCAACTGTTCTTTCTTACACTGAATTGGATGAGCAATTCGTTAAAGATGAGTTGGCACAAATCAACCACAAAATCGAACAAGACAATGAAAGCCGTGCAATGGTTGACAAACCAGCATTGCCATTGTTGAAATACGGTTCAAAAGCTCAATTGACTGACGAAGTGATTGCAGCAGCTGAAGAAGCTATCAAAGCGGAATTGGCAGCTGAAGGCAAACCAGAAAAAATCTGGGACAAAATCATCCCAGGTAAAATGGACCGCTTCATGCTTGACAATACTCAAGTTGACCAAGCTTACACACTTCTTGCACAAGTTTACATCATGGACGACAGCAAAACAGTTGAAGCTTACTTGAACTCAGTGAACGCTTCAGTTGTAGAATTTGCTCGTTTCGAAGTGGGTGAAGGTATCGAGAAAGCTTCAAACGACTTTGAAGCAGAAGTTGCAGCTACAATGGCAGCAGCTCTTGGTAAATAACCTCCAATTGTTTGAATAAGATTTTAAACTAGCACTTCCTTCCTATAGCTCCAAATAAATAGTGCTAGAGGAAGGAAGTATTAGCGTTATAAAAAAACACGGAGGATATATGAAAAATATTCATAAATTTAGTCTACTCTTTGTGTTCATTTTGTTTTGTTCTGTATTTGGTTGGAAGCAAAATAAGGTGATAGCAGAAGAAGTAGGAACTCAGGTTATTATCCGAAAGTATGCGGAAGGCGATTACTCTAAACTGTTAGAGGGGGCAACTTTAAAATTAACTCAAACAGAAGGCAGCGGTTTCCAAGAAAAAACTTTTGTAAGTAATGCCACAGGAGAGCAAGTAAAGTTACCGGACGGTACTTATGTACTGACTGAAGTGAATCCGCCTCAAGGTTATGGAATAGCAGAACCTATAACTTTTAAAGTACAGAGCGGTAAGGTTCAAGTTCAGAAAAATGGTCAATTTGTTGATAATCCTTATAAAGAAGTTTTGAAGCCATATTCCGTTGTTGCATTTAATGATTTTTCAGATAGTGGCTATATAAATTCTGAAACGCATACTCCATATGGTAAATTCTACTATGCTAAAAATTCTGATGGTACTGATCAAGTAGTCTACTGTTTTAATGCAGAACTACATTCACCGCCGGATTCTTATGACAACGGAGAATCAATTGATCCAGATTTTGTTGAGGAGAAGGAGATTAAGTATACGCATGTACTGGGAAGTGCATTAATTCAGTATGCTCATAAACCTCGAGCGAAAACAAATGATGAACTGTTATCGCAAATAAAGAAAGTTTTAGAAAAAGGTTATCGTGATAGTTCAACAACGTATAACAATTTGACTTCAACACAGTTCAGAGCAGCAACACAATTAGCTATTTATTATTTCACAGATAGTGCGGATTTGGATAATCTAGAAAACTATCATGGTTTTGGAGCTTTACCTAAGGAAGCGTTGGACGTTACCAAGGAAATAGTTAGATATGCTGAAGATAGCAGTAATATTCCGACAATTTCTGATTTAGACTTCTTTATACCGAATAGTAGCAGATATCAGTCACTCATCGGTACGCAGTATCATCCAGAAGCATTGGTTGATGTTATTCGAATGGAAGACAAAAAAGGAGTTGTCGTACCTACGACGCACAAGTTGCAAATTTCTAAAAAGGTTACAGGGACAGCTTCGGATAAGTCAAAAGACTTTTATTTTGAAGTAGAGTTGAAAGATGCAGCCGGTCAACCATTAGCAGGAGAATATCAAGTCAAAATTACAGGAAGTGAAGAAAATGCTGAACTAACATTGAAAAATGGTAGAATCTCCTTCCCATTGAAAGATAGTGATACCGCGGAGATTTTAAATATTCCAACAAATTACACATATACAATAAAAGAATCTGCATATGATGATTATAAAACAACGATCAGTGTTGATTCAGAGTCAGAACAACTTGTTGGAACAAAAGAGATTACAAGGAACGCTGTTTCTACAGATGTTGCTGTGATGTTTGAAAATAATAAAGAAATTGTTGTACCGACAGGAATTTCTGATAATACCAATATATACCAAATGATGCTTAGTCTGGCTGTGGTAGCCATTGTATCGACCATATTTGTCAGCTTTAAAAGAAAATAAAAACGTATGGGTAAAAGAAGGAATAATCCTATTCAAAAAGATGATAAAAATCAGTCGCGAGAAGGTAGACAAGGATTGAAAAAATTTATTACTAAGTGTGCTGTAATAGCAGGGATAGGATACATTTTTCTAAACTTTGTCGTAGGAGTGATTTTTGTAAAAAATATTCACATGTTTCCAAATTTAAAAGTTGGTGATTTGGCAATATATTCAAGAATTTATGACAATATAAAAATTAATGATGTTGTTGTTTATCAAGAAGAAGATTACGAACGTGTAGGACGTGTAGTCGCACAGTCAGGTGATATTGTTGATATTACAGATAAGGGAGAATTGATGGTGAATGGTCATGTTCGCGAAGAAGAGCTTCCCTATCAAACTTCAGCCCATTCAAGTGGTGTCAGTTATCCCTATGAAATTCCTGCGGGAAGCTACTTTGTTCTGTATGATTTTAGAAAAGAACAAACGGATAGTCGATTTATTGGAGCAATTCCTATAAACAAAATAAAAGGAGTTGTGACCACACTCATCAGAGTGAGAGATATTTAAAAATAGAAGGAGAATATAAAATGAAGAAGTATAGTTTTTTAGTATCAGGTTTGGCATTGATGATGCTTGTTACAGGAACAGTTAAGGCGGAGGAGATTTCAAACTCTAACGTGGTAAATGGGACTAGTTTGAATGTAACTAAATCTTTGGATGTAGTAGATAAAGTATTGGTGCCAAATACAACATTTACTTTCACTATTTCTGGCGTTTCTAGTGAAAATGGAACAACAAAAGATGGGTTGACTGTACATGAGGGACTTACTGCTGGTTTAGAGACTTCTAAGACAGTTTCTTATACAAATAAAGATACGATAGCCAGCAAAGAACAAACGGTGGCATTTGATTTTTCTCGTGTAAATTATCCAACTCCGGGTATTTATCGCTATAAGGTAACAGAGACAGCGGGTAATACTCCGGGTGTAAGTTATTCCAATCAAAAATATGTGGTAGATGTTTATGCATTGAGTGAAGGTGATGCAATTAAACCTAAATATATTATTTCACGCCAAGAAGGCAGTGATACTAAGGAACCAATTAAATTTAATAATGGTTTGAAAACAACTGCATTAACTATAAGTAAAAAAGTAACCGGTAATGCTGGTGATAAGAATAAGGATTTTGGATTCACTATTACTTTGAAAGCAGATAGCCATTATGAAAATGGTTCTAAAATTTTTGCTAAGTTCAATGATAAGACCGGTAAAAGTACAGATAAAGAACTTTCAATAGGAGAAAACCAATTTACATTGAAAGATGGCGAGTCGTTGAGTATTGATAAATTACCAATTGGTATCACATATAAGGTTGAAGAAAATAAATCAGAAGATTATGAAGTAAGTGCAGAACTTACAGAAAATAATCAAGCTAAGCCTTATAATTTAGGTGAAGATATCAAGTCAGATGCTACCTCAGATGCAATCGTTGTAACAAATAATAAAAACATTGATACACCGACAGGTGTTGCGATGACAATTGCTCCATATGCTGTTATGACACTAGTTGGTATCGGTGGAGTTCTATACTTTGTTAAAAATAAAAAAGCTTAATCAATGCTAATGTTATATGTATGCCTTAATTAAGTGGTTAAACTGGATAATTGATAGATGTTTGTTACTGTTCTGTTTTCTAATTTTGGGACTCGCTTTGTTGGGTTTGTATAGTAATTATTTTCTATATCATAATGCAAGCGCAGCTAATTACCAAAGTTATAAAGAGAATGAAATTGATTTTGAAAAGCTTCTACACTTAAATTCTGAAGTAATAGGATGGTTAGAAGTAAAGGGAACAAATATTGATTATCCTCTTGTTCAAGGAAAAACAAATTTAGACTATATTAATAAGTCAGTAGAGGGAGAATATTCCCTCTCTGGCAGTGTTTTCCTTGATCATCGTAATCAATCTAGCTTTAATGATGTTTATTCCATTATCTATGCCCACCATATGGCAGGAGATGTCATGTTTGGGGAATTGCCAAAGTTTTGTAACGCAGATTATTTTAAAGATCATAAAACTGCGACACTTTTTCTCCCAGATGGTTCTTCTAAAACAATATCATTTTTTGCATGTGTGAAGACAGATGCTTTTGATGAAATGATGTTTAATCCGACTGGAATTGATGAACAGAGGTTTGAGAATTTACTAGCTCATATAAAAACGAAATCAGTTCAATATCGAGATTTAAAGATGACGAAACAAAATAGATTAGTTGCGTTGTCGACTTGTGAAGATACAGAAACAGATGGTAGAATATTGGTTTTAGGGATAATTTAAAGCATTTGATATTAGTATAGAATAATGGAGCTATATATGAAGAAAATATTCACTCTGTTACTTGTTTTTTTAGGGATAGTTTTAGGAACAAGTCATGTGGTCAATGCAGTTTCTGCTGAACAATCCGTTGTTACTGAAATTGTTTTCAAAAACCAGTTAGTGACTCAGAATGGAAAACCCCTCCCTAATGGAAAGTTTACTTTTATTTTGACTCCAGAAGATCCTAGCTTTCCCCTGCCTAAAGAAGGGACAAAAGTAACAGTTGACGGAGAAAAAGAGGGACGTTTTTCAAATTTAACCTACACAACACCTGGTAAGTACACATATATACTTTCTCAGGAAGATAATGGTTTAGAAGGTTATATTTTTGACCAGACAAAATATCGAGTTACTGTTCTTGTTTCAGTGGATGAAGTGACAGCTCAATTACGTACATCAATAGTTGCTTCAGAAATGAATCAAGATAAGAAAACTGAACTTCTCTTTAAAACTATTTATACCTCTGAAGAAAATAAAGTTGCTGACAACAAAAAAGTTGCTAACAACATAAAAGTCTTGCCTCAAACAGGAGAAAAAACTACTAAAGAGATTTTCTTATTGGGTGTAATGCTTATTGTTTTATTTATTGGTTTAATAGTATATAAGAGAGCATTTTAAGTTATATTGTGATGTAATCAAGTTGTAATAAAGATGGTAAAAGTTTTGGCTTTTTGGTCGATGCTTCAAACCAAAATAAAGTCGTTAGAATTGTACTTCTAATGACTTTTTCTTTTTTGTAAAATCGGTCTTAGGGCGGATGTCGGATATATTTGGTTAGGTTATACTAGTATCAATCCTAAATATTTTTCATAATCTCCTTAAAAAGCACCGGTCTTGTGGTCGGTGCTTTTTTGTCTGTTATGTATTAGTCCTCAATAAAAGCCACAATTTCTTCTTCCGTCATGCTGGAATCGCAGCGGACTTGGACGCCGTTTGCTTTTGCGACGAGGAGGCCTGGTACGGTAGGAACTCGGTAGTGGTCGCGGAGGGCCTGGAGTTCAGGGCTGACTTGGCTGGAGTCGAGGAAGTGGACGGTCACTTGCTTGTCTTGGGCGACCTTGTGGAGTTTTGGCGCAAAGCGGTTGCAGTAAGGGCAGGTTGCTCGTCCGATGAAGAGAACAGCCCCCTCTTTTGCAGCTAGAAGGTTCTGTGCCTGCTCCACAGTCACACTTGTAAAGTCTTGAATGTAATCTTGAAAGTTCATGGTATAAGATATAAAGGGCCTTAAGCGGACACAGACAAACTAGGAAACAGAACGACGACTAGTTCTCGTTTATCTTTTTGACCTAGTCCGTAGCCCGTATTCAGTTCAACCAAATACGGAGCCCCTAGTCCTTTCTATTTTTTCTTTTATTATAGGATAAAGCAGAGCAGATTTCAAAATTCTGCTATGCTAGTTGCTAGGCTTTTGCTTTCAAAATTCGTCATTTTAAGGTATAATGGTCAAAGATAGTCAAAGAAAGAGGCGATACTATGGCGATGAAGAATACATCGGATTATATAGAAGAGCATATCAAAGCCATCTTGGACCAAGTCTGTGTAGCTGAGTTGCGTCGAAGTGAATTGGCCAGTCGGTTTGAAGTGGTGCCAAGTCAGATTAACTACGTCATTAAAACCCGTTTTACA
Source organism: Streptococcus sp. 2018037 (assembly GCF_019754195.1). NCBI lineage: Bacteria > Bacillati > Bacillota > Bacilli > Lactobacillales > Streptococcaceae > Streptococcus > Streptococcus sp. 2018037. The sequence continues at coordinate 24,655 of NZ_JAIJZQ010000009.1, read as the reverse complement.
GCCAGCCGTGGCTATATTGTTGAGAGTAAGCGTGGTGGTGGTGGTTATATCCGAATTGGGCGGATTACCTTTTCGGATAAGCACGAACTGGTCCATGATTTGTTAAACAACATGGGTGAGCAGTTGTCTGCGACGGTTTATGCGGATATTTTACAGCTCCTTTTTGATGAAGGATTGATGACAGAACGAGAAGGCAATCTCTTTTTGTCCACAGGATCTGATGAAATATTAGGGAAAGATGCAAGTTCCATTCGAGCACGCATGATGCGTCAAATACTACGACGTTTAGATAGGAAAGAGGATTAATTTATGAAAATTTCAACTGGTTTACAAAGTGTTTTTGAAGATGCCCAGTTGGTCGCACAACGTTATGCTTGTGAATACTTGGAAACCTGGCATGTTCTCTTGTCTTTCGTTATCAACCATGATACAGTCGCCGGCGCTGTTTTGGCAGAATATCCTATTTCAATTTCTGACTATGAACATGCAACTTTTGTTGTGACCGACAAGGTCTATCGTGAAGAGTTGGATAGTTTTCGTATTTTACCATCTTCTAAACGTTTGGATGAAACGGCTAGTTTTGCCAAGAAAATTGCAGAAGTCGTCAAGGCTAAGGAGCTGGGAACGGAACATTTGTTTATGGCTATGTTGTTGGACAAGCGGTCAACAGCTAGTCAGATTTTGGACAAGGTAGGTTTTTATTTTGAAGACTCAGATGATAAGTTTCGTTTCTTGGACTTGCGTAAAAACTTGGAGGCACGTGCGGGGTTTACCAAAGAGGACCTTAAAGCTATCCGCAGTGTGATGAAGGGTGGCAAAGCCAAACCTACTAATATGGGACAGATGATGGGAATGCCCCCAGCATCTCAAAGTGGTGGATTAGAAGACTACACTCGTGATTTGACAGCTTTGGCGCGTGAAGGGAAGATTGAACCTGTCATCGGTCGAGACGCTGAGATTGCACGGATGATCCAAATTCTATCACGTAAAACCAAGAACAACCCAGTTCTAGTTGGTGATGCTGGTGTCGGAAAAACTGCGCTTGCTTTGGGTCTTGCTCAACGTGTTGCTGCAGGTGATGTCCCTGTCAGCTTGGCTAAGATGCGGGTTTTGGAACTTGACTTAATGAACGTTATCGCTGGAACTCGTTTCCGTGGTGATTTCGAAGAGCGGATGAATAATATCATCAACGACATCGAGGAAGATGGTCAGGTCATCCTCTTCATCGATGAGTTGCATACCATTATGGGTTCTGGCTCGGGGATTGATTCGACCTTGGACGCAGCCAATATCCTCAAACCAGCTCTTGCTCGTGGCACCCTCCGTACAGTCGGAGCGACGACTCAGACAGAGTACCAAAAGCATATTGAGAAAGACGCAGCCCTGGTTCGTCGTTTTGCCAAAGTGACCATTGAAGAGCCGACAGTGGAAGATAGCATTGCCATTTTGACTGGTTTAAAAGGTACTTTTGAGAAATACCACAGGGTCCGTATTGGACAAGTGGCTGTAGAGACTGCTGTGACCTACGCTAAGCGATATTTGACCAGTAAAAACCTGCCAGATTCTGCCATTGATCTGCTGGACGAAGCTAGTGCAACGGTACAAAATCGAGTGAAAGGGCAGGCTGAGGAAACAGGACTGACGAGCATTGACAAGGCCTTGATGGATAAAAAATATAAGACTGTCAGCAAGCTTTTGATTAAAACGAAAGAAGATGCCGAGGCTAGTCAAAACGATGACTTAGAAGTGACAGAAGATGATATTTTGGAAACACTTAGTCGCTTATCAGGTATCACGGTAGCCAAGCTCAGCCAATCAGATACTAAGAAGTACCTGAATCTGGAAGCAGAATTGCACAAGCGTGTGATTGGGCAGGAAGAAGCTATTTCTGCAGTTAGCAGAGCTATTCGCCGTAATCAGTCAGGGATTCGTACAGGTCGCAGACCGATTGGTTCCTTTATGTTCTTGGGACCAACTGGTGTCGGTAAGACAGAGCTTGCTAAAGCCTTGGCAGAGGTTCTCTTTGATGATGAATCTGCTCTTATCCGTTTTGATATGTCTGAATACATGGAGAAATTCGCAGCCAGCCGTTTAAACGGTGCCCCTCCGGGTTATGTGGGCTATGAAGAGGGTGGCGAATTGACAGAAAAAGTTCGTAACAAACCGTATTCTGTTCTTCTTTTTGATGAGGTTGAAAAGGCTCATCCAGATATTTTCAATGTTCTCTTGCAGGTCTTGGATGATGGTGTTCTGACAGACAGTAAGGGACGTAAGGTTGATTTCTCAAATACCATTATTATCATGACGTCAAACCTTGGAGCAACAGCCCTTCGTGATGATAAGACAGTTGGTTTTGGCGCCCTTGATTTATCTAAGGACCACAAGGAAGTGGAGAAACGCATTTTTGAGGAATTGAAAAAAGCCTACCGTCCAGAATTTATCAACCGTATTGACGAGAAAGTTGTCTTCCATAGCTTGACTGAGTCCCATATGCAGGATGTTGTTAAAGTCATGGTTAAACCATTGTTGGCTGTAACAGCTGAGAAAGGAATTACCCTTAAACTTCAACCATCAGCCCTTAAGTTATTGGCTAAACAAGGTTATGACCCAGAAATGGGAGCTCGTCCTCTTCGTAGACTCTTACAAACCAAATTGGAAGATCCGTTGGCAGAAATGTTACTCCGTGGTGACTTGGCTACTGGTTCGACCTTGAAGGTTGGGGTCAAGGGCGAAGAACTCAAGTTTGGTGTGGTAAAGGGATAAGGAGTGCTTGTTGTTGCTATCCTTTCCAGATGCAGAATTGTTCTTCCGTTTTGAAAAAAGGATAAAATAGGGAGTGAGAAAGAACTCGACTAGTCTAAAAAAGAGTTCCCCTCACCTCCAAACAGTAGGTTCGGGCTAAAATAGTCCACTGGACTAATTTACTCCCACCCCCGCACAGCTCACAAGGTTCAGTGAACCTTGTGAGGTTGGAAATGAAGCGAACTCTGTTCGCATCAGTCGTAGTGGTCAGATTTGGAGTGTAAAACACGAATTGATGAGATTTGCTTTGCAAATCTTATCTCCAACCTTTAACAGTCCACTGGACTGTTAAACCCAATCAACCACTGCGCTAAGATGTTGACACGAACTCTGAGAAGAGGTGCTGGGCTTCTTGCTCGCCTCTTTAGCAAGTAGAAAGGAAATCTATGAATCAAACCATAGCTGTTGTTTTCGGAACCTTTGCTCCCATGCACAAGGGACATTTGGATTTGATCGAGCGAGCAAAGTTGGCCTGTGGTCAGGTTTATATTGTGGTGTCAGGGTATGACAAGGACCGTGGGGATTTGATTGGTTTAGATTTGACCAAACGATTTCAATTTGCTCAAGAGCAGTTTAAGGGAGATGATTTGGTCAGAGTTTGTGCCTTGGATGAAACAGACTTACCTCCCTATCCAAATGGCTGGGACCTTTGGTTAGACCGCTTGCTTGGTTTATTGGATTTGTCTGAACATCAAACGCCAGTCTTCTATGTGTCTGAGGAAGAATACGCTCAGGAACTGCAAAATCGAGGCTATCAAGCTCATTATAGTCCTAGAAAATTTGGCATTTCAGCGACCCTCATTCGCGAGAATCCGGGGCAGTATCGAGACTATATTGCCCCTGCCTTTGTTGGCTTCTTTGCTGAGCAGGAATAAGGTAATCATACAGAAAAAACGCATAAAATCAGGTTATAACCCTGGCTTTATGCGTTTTTGTATATGTTTAATGATTGGCAAGTATCAAACTTCTCAGATTTTCTTACTTAGTGATCCGTTCTTGATAGGCTTCTCTGGCCTGGTCAAAGAGTTCTTGGACCTGCTCAATGGTTTCTGCTTTGGCAACGGCACCACGGATTTTGGCAGCACCTGCTGAGCCACGAAGATAGTGGGGAGCAAGGCCACGGAATTCGCGGACGGCAACTGACTCGCCCTTGAGATTGGTCAATCGGGTCAGGTGGTCGAAGGCGACATTGAGTTTGTCATCGAAGGAGAGGTCGGGCAGGACTTCTCCTGTTTCAAGATAGTGGTTGATTTGGTTGAAGATGTAAGGATTACCCATGGCAGTTCGTCCGACCATGACGGCATCAGCTCCGACTTCCTCCATTCGCTGACGGGCATCTTCTACATTACGAATGTCGCCGTTTGCGATAAAGGGAATCTTGGTCAGGCTGCCAGCCACCTTGGTCAAGGTTTCCAGGTCAACCGTTCCTGTGTACATCTGCTCGCGGGTCCGTCCGTGCATGGCCAGGGCAGCCACACCGCCACTTTCTGCGGCCAGGGCATTTTCGACCGCCAGGTCGGTATTGTTCCAACCGGTCCGCATCTTAACGGTCAAGGGAATGTCGAGGACCGAGGTCACTTCCTTGACGATGTGGTAAATCTTGTCGGGGTCCTTGAGCCACTTGGCACCGGCCTCGTTCTTGATGACCTTGTTGACGGGGCAGCCCATGTTGATATCTACGATATTGGCCTTGGTGTTTTTCTGGATGAAGTCGGCAGCTCGTTTCAGCCCTTCGGCGTTGCCACCGAAAAGCTGGATAGACATAGGGTATTCGTTGTCGTCGATATGGAGCATATGGAGGGTCTTCTCGTTGTTGTAGAGAAGGCCTTTTTCAGAAATCATTTCCATAACGACCAGGCCTGCTCCCATTTCCTTGGCAATGGTGCGGAAGGCCGAGTTGGTCACGCCAGCCATAGGAGCCAGCACGCAGCGATTGGGGATTTCCACATCACCAATCATAAAAGGGGTGTTGAGATTAGCCATTGATGAGTTCCTCCAAATCGTTTTCGTCAAAGTGGTAATGGGTCTGGCAGAATTGACAGGTGATGTCCACGCCCTTGTCTTCTTCCTTCATCTCTTGTAGGTCGGTTTTTGGCAAACTAGCTAGAGCATCAAGGAAGCGGTCCTTAGAGCAGTCGCAGACAAAGCCGATTTCCTCTTCTGACAGGCGTTTGAAGTCGTCGTCGCCATAAATGGCGGATAGCAGAGCTTCTATGTGGTTTTCAGAAGCCAGCAAGCTTGAAATGGCAGGCATTTCTTGGATACGTTTCTCGAAACGGGCAATTTCAGCCTCGGTTGCACCTGGTAAAACTTGCAACAAGAATCCGCCAGCTACCTTGACCTTGTCTTCTTCGTCTAATAACACGTTCAATCCCACTGCTGAAGGTGTCTGCTGGCTGTCTGTCAGGAAGTAGGCAAAATCTTCACCGATCTCACCAGAAATCAAGGGTGTCATGGAATTGTAGGGGTGACCTGTTCCGTAGTCTGTGATGACCAGAAATTGGCCATTGCCTACAAGAGGTCCAACGATGACTTCGCCAGTCGCTGTCCGTTTGTAGTCCAAGTCTGGATTTTGAATGTAGCCCTTGACCTGACCTTTGGTATTAGCAACGGAGATGATAGCACCAACAGCACCGCTGGCCAAGATTTTCAGGGTGATTTTTGTATCGCCTTTTTCATTAGCAGCCAAGATCTGATTGGCAATGAGAGTGCGGCCCAGAGCAACGGTGGACGACGCCATAGTGTCGTGTTTTTCCTGGGCTGTTTTCACGGTTTCTGTGCTATCTAGCACAAAGGCACGGAAATGCCCGCTTTTTGATAGTGTTTTAATAATTTTATCCATAACTTTAATTATAGCACAAGTGGAGGTGGAGCAGTAGAAAAATGAGCCTGAAAGTCATGCTTTCAAGCTCAAAAAATGATTAGGATTCTTTTTGTTTTTTGACAAGGCAGGCGCTCAAGATAACGAGACCGATTGTGATAAGTACAAAGCTTGTTTCTTCTCCTGTTTTTGGAAGAATTTTCTTTTGACTGTTTTTGGCAGTAGGGATGGCTGTTGGTTGTCCCTTGTCTGTATCGCCAGAACGGTCATCAGTATTTACAGATGTTTGATTAGAAGTTGAAAGATTTGTTGGCTTGTTATTGTTGGTCGTACCATTGTCATCACTATTATTGACTGTTCCTGAGTCATCTGTCTGCTTGTCGCTTGGTTCTGGTTGAGTTGGTTCTTGTGCCTTTGTCACATCCAGTTGTACCAATAGCGGATCGTGGTCAGAAGCTCTGCCATGTTCTTCCATAAAGGCTGAATTGACATGGACCATATCAAAGGCATAGCGCTCCAACAAGTTAGTTGATACTAGCATATTGTCAAGAGACTGATTGTTTCCATTATAGAAGTAAGAGAAGCGATCGGATGCATCGTGACGACTAACGAGGTTAGCCATTCCTCCTGTTTCTAAAATTTCTATGGTTTTAGTAAATTCATAGTCATTGAAGTCGCCTAGCATAACGATATTAGCATTTGGATTTTGAGTTAAACCTGCTTTTGTAAAGTCAGCGATAATTTGTGCTAGTATGTGGCGTTTTTCTTCGGACTTGAAGCTGACAGGTTGGATTTTTCCGTAGAGACCATTGTCACCGCGTTTTGAGTTGAGATGGTTGGCAAGGACAACGACTTTCTCGCCTTTGAAGACGAATTCAGCTGCAAGTGTTTTGCGGACAGCTGCCCAAGCAGGGTTGGTTGGGTCGATTCGGCCCAGGCTGAGATTGAGTTCGCCGTTTTCCCAAGCTACTGCCTGTGTTGCGGTACCGATTGGTTTGTCAGATAGGCTGACACGTTTTGAGTTGTAGAGGAAGCCGACGCGAATATTGCCTCCCTCTTGTCCGCCGTCTTTGTTGTTTTCGGGAGCAATATCCACATAGGTATAGGTTGGTCCGCCGGCTGCTTGAATGGCTGCAATTAGGCGCTCAGCACTCTTACTAGCATCAGTTGTGCCGTCGTTTGTAGCACCGTTGTTGTCTTGCACTTCAATCAATCCGATAATGTCTGGAGAATGTAGGTCTGAAACAAAGGATTTGGCAATGCGTTGGACTTTAGCGTCTGATGTTGACTTACTATTAGCAGAGAAGTTTTCAATATTATAAGAAGCGATAGTCAGCTTGTCATCATTTGGGATAATAGTTGTTGTTTCTGGTTTTGTAGTTCCTTCGTGCAAGGTTGGAAGGGTGCTATCATCCACATAGACCTTATAATTGGTGTAAGAGTAGGTAACTGGTCCAGCAATACGACCGGTGAAATAGTCTCCTGATTTGACGATCTGTTTTCCATTTTTCAAAAGTAGAGGAATGATATTGGTATTATTCCCTTCAGGGCGAAGGTTGACGCCTCCGACATTGTTTAAAGGAAGTTGACTAGTGGTAGGAGTGACATAGATTTCCTTGTTTTTTAGTGGACCGAGTATTTTTGCATCATCAACGGCAACCACCATGCCTTCAACGGATTCCCAGAAATCGAGCGCATCTTGTTCTGGATCAAATTGAGCCAAACCGTCGTTGTCGATAATATCTGCTGGGATGGTTCGGTCAAGACCAAGGACTATAGGAGATGGTACAGGTGCAGTCCCATCCACAGTTACTTCAGTAGCTCGAATTTGTGTGATGGTTAAGTCTGTTTTGTCACGTTCAGCATACCCTCTGCCCTGGTATTCTTCTACTCGTCCTGCGATAGTGACAAGATCTCCTACTTTGACATTTGTTTTTAATTTGTCAGTAAAGATGTTAATACCGTCAGATGTTTTGACGTCTCCATCTGGTGTGACATCTTGCACGTAGAAGTTATTGGCAGAGGTAACGTAGGTTACTACGACATTTTTAAGCATAACAGATTGATTCACCAGAGGTGACTGGTGACTTGCACCTTGAATGCGACCGACTGTTACAGCTTCGGTCTTTCCTGGTCCTGCTTCCGTCGTTGCCTTTTCAATGACTTCAAAATGAGAGAGGTCAAATGGTTTTAATTGTATTTTTCCGTTATAGGTGGATAAAATAGCGGTTAGATTAATCTTATCTCCCTTGTTGATACGGTTCAAAAGATCCGCCGTTTTGACGCCTGTTCGACTGTCTAAACGCACATCCACAGTTTGTCCTTCAGAGTCAGTTACGGTAAAGGTAGAATTTTGATAGCTATCGCTTTGAATATCTCCGACAGTCAAGTTTTTTAGAGAAACTAGTGTTGCCTGTGCTTGCGTCGTTAACTGAGCAATGTTTGTTTCTGTAATAGGAGTGTTGAAATTCTCAGAGATAGCCTTGTGGTTGCTAACTGTAGTTAGTTGGAGTTCGCCTTTATACTCACCCAATGTTCCTGTTAATTGAATGGTATCACCAGGCTGATAGCCCAAGGCAGCCCCAGGGTAGATATAGATACCAGCACCGTCAGAACCTTGGAGGTAAAAACCATTTCCTCCCCAACCATTTACTAGGCTAATAATTTTACCAGAGACTGTGTACTCTGTTCCTTGTGCACCAGAACGAACAGTAGCAATCGGTGTAGAAACAAGGTCACTTGGTTTGGTAGCTGTATTTTCACTTGTTGGTGGCTGAACATTAGTAGAAGATGAATCTACGATTTCAATCGCTGTAGCTGGTTTGATCCCAGCTCGCTTCATGTATGTATCGCTAGTTCCTGTGATGCGAACCAATTTTCCGACTAGTTCGGGATGATCAACGAGGTTGAATTGGCTACGAAGAGGTTCTTTTAGTTGAATAGGGATAGTGTCGGCGGCCGCAGTATCCATGCTTGCACCAAGGGCTAGATTTGTTTTGTTAGTAGCGTCAAAAGCAGTTCCGCTACTATTAAGTGGTGCAATAAGATAGCCTTGTATCGTGACTTCCGACTTGGTTATTGCAAGTGACGGATAATTCTCTATCGCCACTTCAGTAGCGTGCACAGATGGTATGGGCGAAGTAGCAAGACTAAACAAGAGTCCGGCTGTTACCGCTACAGAACCTACGGTATAGAAGAGAGAACGGTTTCTAATCTTCATATAAAACTCCTTTTTGTTATATATGGACGTCATAAAAACGTCTGCAGTTGTTATATACATATAGTTTAACAGAAAATGAGTTGTTTGGAATACTTTTTTTAGATATAATACGGATATTTTTAAAAATTCAAATGAAATAGTAAAAATAAATTGGAAAACGAAACAAAAGACGAACGAAACAATTAAGCGATGGGAATTGGTTCACAAAAAAGCACCGAGATATAAATGATTATCTCGGTGTCTTATTCGTTTTGTTTAATATTGGTTGGGAGTTTTCGTGAAGGAACAAAGGGGCAAAGCAGATATATAGTCCTTTAGTTGACTTTTTTTACTTCGACGCAAGAGGAACTCCGTTTCTGGCCTTCCAGCTTCAAACAATCCACTGGTTTGTTTGAACTCGCTTTGCCATACTTTACAGAAGTGACTTGCGAGGCAAGTCTTATTTTCAACCTAGAATGTTCTAGCAACCTGCCGCTATTGAGGCGAATGTACTTTGCCCTATCTCCAGCCTTCAAAAGCTCCACAAATCTTTGAAGTAAGTACTAACAAAGTAAGGAAAATGGAAAACTATAGCTCTGGAAACAATTTTTTCAAAATCTTCGGTGTAATGCTCTGTCCAGGTCCTGCGTAAGTATAGGTGTGCAGGTACATGGCAGGGTTGAAGTTGAGTTCGATGCAGGTACAGTTGGGCTTGTCTTCGCTGGCTGGCTTGGTGCGGTCGGGGATAATCAAGTCCACACCACAGGCCCAAGCTCCCATAGCAGTCGCCATATCAGTGGCCAGTTGCTTGTAGGACTCGTCCATCTGGTCGGTCATATCGATGGAATCGCCACCCGTTGAAATATTGGAATTGCCACGCAGAAAGGCTTGAACGCCCTCTGGCAAAACTGTATCGGGCGTGTAGCCTTGTTGCTCCAACATAAGCAGTTCGATGTCGCCCAAGTTAATGATTTCCAGCGGCGAACGGTGGTCACGCCCTCGCAGTGGATCTTGGTTTTTTTGGTCCACCAATTCACGGATGGTTGAGCTACCGTCCCCCACGACATTGGCTGCGACGCGGAGCAGGACAGCCTCGCACTTGCCGCCTAAGATGAAGAAGCGGTACTCGGTTCCCGCCACGAACTCCTCCACGAGCACATGGCTGTCTTCTGAAAAGGCGATGTCCAGGGCCTTTTCATAGTCCGCAAGGCTGGCTGGCTCCTGGAAGATAGAGATGCCTAGGCCGAAGTTGGTGGATTTTGGTTTGACAACAATAGCAGAGCTGGCTACCTGTCCGTAGTACCGCAGGGCATCTGTCTTGTTTGCAAATTCCGCTCCCGCAGGTACTGGAAAACCAGCCTGGTCCAAGATTTTCTTGGTCACGACCTTGTTGGCCATGGCGAGAGGGATGACGTAGTTGTCCTTGGAGGTCATGTTGCCATTTTTGATGTACTCGACATGGTCGCCATGCCAGAGTTTGAGAAATTGGTCTTCTTCATCCAAAATCTCCACGTTCAAGCCCAGCTGAATGGCGTCGAAGAGAATCATCTGGGTGGAGAGTTCCATGTTTTCATAGCCCTTGAGGGCGTAAGGGGCTGTCCAAGCATAGTCATGGAATACTTGTCCTTGCTGCTGACCAAACTTTTCTAGAGACCCATCTTCAACCTGCTCTGCTATTTTTCCGGAAAGGGTCAGATGTGGGTCTTGAAGAGCGGCCTCCACATGTGCAATGAGCTGGCCATAGTAGTCATCCAGTCCAAAGTGTAGAACTATGGCTTTCATGGCTGTCAAGATTGGCGTGGCATCGGCCTCGCTAGGTAGAGGTGTGTGTGGGTGGCTAAGGGCGATGAGGTTGTTAAGTTTATCTGCTTTTGCTAGGGTGTTATCAACATCTGTCAGTTGGTCTAGCCAAAGAAGAGATAAGATAAAGAGGTGGACTGTATCAAGGGTTTCCTGACTAATAGCAAGCGGGTCATAGGGGTTAAGGTCAAAGGAACGGAATTCTAAATAAGAAATCCCCTTGCTGAGGTAGTCACGGCTAGTCTTGGCACCACGGAGGCGGACAGCTGAGTAAAATTCCTTCTCAGCGGATAGTTGACCAGACTGGACAGCTTGTTCGATGTCATCCACGTACTGTTCGAGAGAAGAAAAGGAAATATGAACATCATCGGAGTTGACATAGCCGTACTTGGAATTACGAATGGAACGGACGCAACCGACTTCCGTAGTTAGGAATCCTTTTTCGGCTAGGCTACTTGCCCCATATAGGTAAGTTAAGAGCCAACGATAGTTGAGGAAGTTTTGTGCTAATTTGAGGTAGAGGGTATTTTTGAATGCGATAAAGTCTGTTTCCTCGTTTAATTCAAAAAGTTGTTGGGTTAAGTCTTTTCCTAATTCAAAATTATAATGGATGCCAGACATAGACTGGACGAGCTTGCCATAGCGTTCTCCCAAACCGACACGATATTGGTACTCATAGTCGCTATCTAGTTGAGCAATTTGGATTTCCTCTTCTGAAATCACAGGTGGCATGGATAGGGGCCAGAGGTATTCTTGCTTATCCATAGAACGTGCGGCAACATCTGTAATGGCTCCCAGTAGGCGACGAGCTTCCTTAGTCGACTGAGCGATTGGTGTAATCAACTCTAACTGTGGCTCGCTGTAGTCTGTCTGGATATAGGGGTGGAAGCTACGAGAACCCAGTTTATGAGGATGGGGAGTTTGTGCAACTCTGTGGTTTGAATTGATGCGAAGTGATTCGCGCTCAATTCCAAAAGTAGCCTGAAGAATGGGGCTGTTTGGTGATAATTTTTGTAACATACTAAGTCCTTTATATTTCTGTCAAAGTCTTATTCCAATTTTATCTAGATTGGAGGGCAAATACAAATTTCTGCTACGTTTCTCGTGAAAAATGTACTGAAAATTATTGAAAGCAAACAAAGACTTCGGATTTCTCTGTCAAAAGCATATTTACACATGTCTATCTCGTGTGTTTAATCGGATTTTTTTGAAATATGCTTTTTAAAAAATAAAAACATTCGCTATATATGAAATTATTGGAATTTCTTGAAAAAATGTTCGTTTTTTGATAGAATAGTGTGTAAAGCGAAACTTGCAGGTGAGATTCCTGCCAGAAGTAGAAGAAAGGCTGGGCTGGTTAGCCAGTTCAGAGAAAGAGTGAATATGACATCAGTAGTTGTTGTAGGAACCCAGTGGGGCGACGAAGGTAAGGGTAAAATTACAGACTTCTTGTCTGCTAATGCTGAAGTAATCGCACGTTATCAAGGTGGTGATAACGCTGGACACACTATCGTTATCGATGGCACTAAATATAAATTGCACTTGATTCCGTCAGGAATCTTCTTCCCAGAAAAGATTTCTGTGATCGGTAATGGTGTGGTTGTCAATCCAAAATCTTTGGTGAAGGAAATCAACTATCTCCATGATTCAGGTGTGACAACAGATAATTTGCGGATTTCAGACCGCGCACACGTCATCTTGCCTTACCACATCAAATTGGACCAGTTGCAAGAAGAGTCTAAAGGTGAGAACAAGATTGGTACAACCAACAAGGGTATCGGTCCTGCTTACATGGACAAGGCAGCCCGTGTCGGTATCCGTATTGCAGACCTCTTGGACAAGGAGATTTTTGCGGAGCGTTTGAGAACAAACTTGGCTGAGAAAAACCGTTTGTTTGAGAAAATGTATGAGTCAACTCCGATTGAGTTTGATGAAATCTTTGAAGAATACTATGCTTATGGTCAAGAAATCAAAAAGTATGTAACAGATACCTCTGTTATCTTGAATGATGCTCTCGATCAAGGTAAACGTGTCTTGTTTGAAGGTGCGCAAGGGGTTATGTTGGATATTGACCAAGGTACCTATCCATTCGTTACTTCTTCAAACCCAGTTGCTGGTGGTGTGACCATCGGTAGCGGTGTCGGCCCAAGCAAGATTGACAAGGTTGTTGGTGTATGTAAGGCCTATACTAGCCGTGTTGGTGATGGACCATTCCCAACTGAATTGCACGATGAAATCGGAGACCGTATCCGCGAAATCGGTAAGGAATACGGTACGACAACTGGCCGTCCACGCCGTGTCGGTTGGTTTGACTCAGTGGTGATGCGCCATAGCCGCCGTGTGTCAGGTATTACCAACTTGTCCCTCAACTCGATTGACGTCTTGTCAGGTCTTGAAACGTTGAAAATCTGCGTGGCTTATGACTTGGATGGTGAGCGTATTGACCACTACCCTGCAAGTTTGGAGCAACTCAAACGTTGCAAACCAATCTATGAAGAAATGCCAGGTTGGTCTGAAGACATCACAGGTGTGCGTAGCCTGGATGAATTGCCAGAAGCGGCTCGCAACTATGTTCGTCGTATCAGCGAATTGGTCGGCGTTCGTATCTCAACCTTCTCAGTAGGTCCTGGTCGTGAACAGACCAACATCCTTGAGAGTGTATGGAGCGCAAAATAGTGTGCGAAGACTGAACGAAAGTTCGGTCTTTTTCTGTTTGGTCGAATTTTGCTTTCTTGTCCAGAATTTGATATAATCATGCTTATCAAACAATAAAAGAGGTAAACAAATGGAAGGTTTATTTTTGCCGCTTGTCATGGTTGCCATGATTGGTTTTATGTTCTATTCGCAACGTAAACAACAAAAACAACGTCAAGAAGCACTAAATCAAATCAAAAAAGGTGATGAAATTGTAACCATTGGTGGGCTATTTGGTATTGTCGATGAAATCGATGATAAAAAGGTTGTTCTCGATGTTGATGGTGTTTATTTGACATTTGAACGTGGTGCTATTCGTAATCGTGTAGCAAGTTCAGGTACTACATCTGCAGTTGTTGAAGAAGCGGCAGTTGAAACGACAGAAGCGACTCCAGAATCTGCAATTGAAGAATAAGGATGAAAAACCGAGGGAAACCTTGGTTTTCTCTTGTTTTAGCCCTGCCTGATTTTTGCTATCCTAGGTAAAAATATGGTATAATGAAACGATTATACAATAAGGAAAATACCATGTTTAAATTTAATTTTAAAAAGAAAGAAAGCATTGAAACAGCAATTGAAGTCCCTAAGCATATCGCTGTGATTATGGATGGCAATGGCCGTTGGGCGAAAAAGCGGATGCAGCCACGTATTATGGGGCATAAGGCTGGTATGGATGCACTTCAAAAGGTTACCAAGACGGCTTCTGATCTGGGAGTAAAGGTGCTAACTGTCTATGCCTTTTCTACAGAAAACTGGTCTCGACCGGAAAAAGAAGTGAAGTTTATCATGAATTTACCTGTGGAGTTTTATGATAAGTATGTTCCTGAACTCCATGCCAATAATGTCAAAATTCAGATGATTGGTGACCATTCCAAACTTCCTGTTCCGACTCTCAATGCGCTTTATAAAGCTGAACAAAAGACAAAGAGTAACACTGGTTTGATTCTCAATTTCGCTCTGAACTATGGCGGTCGTGATGAGGTGACTCGCGCAGTCAAGGCTATTGCGCAAGATGTCTTGGATGCCAAGTTCAATCCTGGTGATATTGATGAGAAATTAATAGCGGATTACCTCTATACAGGAACCTTATCACCAATGTTACGCGATCCCGATCTAGTTATCCGTACAAGTGGTGAACTTCGTCTTAGCAACTTCCTGCCGTGGCAAACAGCCTACAGCGAGCTGTACTTTACAGATATTGCTTGGCCTGATTTTGATGGAGAAGCACTTAAATTAGCGATTAAAGAATACAACCGTCGCCACAGACGTTTTGGCGGTGTATAAGGAGAAGGTATGACAAACGATTTACAGAAACGAGTGATATTTGGCGGCATTGCTCTAGCTATTTTCATTCCCTTTTTGTTGGCTGGTGGGATGGCATTTCAATTTTTTGTAGGCCTGTTAGCTATCATTGCTACAACTGAATTGATTAAAATGCATCGCCTAGCACCAAATTCTATCGAGGGTGTCCTAGCTATGTTGGCCAGTTTAGTCTTGGCTCTTCCACTCCAGAATTATCTGACATTTTTACCGACGGATGGAAATTACACAGCCTACGCCATTGTAGTATTTTTACTGCTTGGTTCGACGGTTTTTAATATCGGTCATTACAACTATTCCGATGTGGTCTTTCCAATTGCCTCAAGTTTCTATGTTGGTATCGGCTTTCATAGTTTGATACTGGCTCGTATGGATGGGCTCAATAAAGTCTTCTTTGCCCTCTGTTTAGTCTGGGCAACAGACATTGGTGCCTACTTAATCGGTCGTCAGATTGGTCGGAGAAAATTATTGCCCAAGGTTTCACCGAATAAAACGGTTGAAGGCTTTGTAGGCGGTATTCTTTCTGCGGTGGTAGTTGCTATCATTTTCTTGATTGTCGATAAGTCCTTGTTGGCGGTCTATTCATTTAGCATGATGTTGTTGTTAGTTGTGATTTTCTCGATATTCTCACAATTCGGAGACTTAGTAGAAAGTGCTATTAAACGCTATTTTGGTGTGAAGGATTCTGGAAAAATTATTCCAGGACACGGCGGTATCCTGGATCGTTTTGACGGTATGATTTTTGTCTTTCCAATCATGCACTTCTTTGGATTATTTTAAGGAGGTACTATGAAGGGAATTTTAGCATTTATATTTATATTTGGTGTGATTGTGGTTGTCCATGAATTTGGTCATTTCTACTTCGCCAAGAAAGCGGGTATCCTTGTGAGGGAATTTGCGATTGGGATGGGTCCCAAAATTTTCGCTCATACGGGTAAGGATGGGACACTTTACACCATCCGTATTCTTCCTCTAGGTGGCTATGTTCGAATGGCTGGATGGGGTGAAGATAAGACAGAGATTAAGACAGGTAGTCCTGCCAGCCTCAGCTTGAATGAAGCTGGTGTTGTGACGCGGATTAATTTGTCTGGTAAGCAACTGGATAGTCTCAGTTTGCCAATGAATGTAACCAGTTTTGACTTTGAAGAAAAATTGGAAATCACAGGCTTGGTCTTGGAAGAAAGCAAGACCTATAAGGTTGATCACGATGCCACGATTGTAGAGGAAGATGGAACAGAAGTTCGGATTGCTCCACTTGATGTTCAGTATCAAAATGCGACAGTCTGGGGACGGTTGATGACCAACTTTGCGGGGCCCATGAATAACTTTATTTTAGGGATTCTAGTATTTATTATTTTGTTCTTCATGCAAGGCGGGGTTGCCAACCCATCAAGCAATGCAGTAAGTATTACTGAAGGTGGTGCTTTGCAGGCAGCAGGTGTTGTCACAGGGGACAAGATTCTTTCGGTCAATGGGAACGCGACAGACAGCTACACAGAAGTTGCAACGATTATTAGCAAAGTAGCGACAGATGCAACAACAGCCCCAAGCTTTGATTTGGTTGTTGAGCATGATGGGAAAAACCGTCATGTCTCCGTTACTGCTGAACAAGTAGATGGGGCCTATCGAATTGGTATTTCACCGATTTTGAAAACTGGTTTCGTTGATAAAATTGTCGGTGGTTTCCAAGAAGCGGGAGCGACAGCTCTTAGGGTTGTAACAGCTTTGAAGAATCTAATTGCAAACTTTGATGTTAAGCAGTTGGGAGGACCGGTTGCTATTTATAAAGTAAGTTCTCAAGCGGCTGAATTTGGTTTGGTTTCTGTATTGGGGCTAATGGCTGCACTTTCCATTAACCTTGGAATCTTCAATTTGATTCCAATTCCAGCCTTGGATGGTGGTAAGATTGTTATGAATATTCTGGAAGCCATTCGCAGAAAACCACTCAAACCAGAGACGGAATCTTATATCACTCTAGCAGGTGTAGCCGTTATGGTGGTTCTTATGATAGTAGTCACTTGGAATGATATTATAAGAGTCTTCTTCTAAGATAATTTGAAATTTATGAAAGGAATTGAATGCGTGCTAAATGCAGGACGTTCTGAAAACTACGAAAAAGAAAGGAACAGAGAGTTTTCATATTTGAACTCGAGCGTCAGCGAGGGTTTTGATAAGTGACTTCTGTGATTCCTAATCAAGTTAAACTACGAAAGGAACTGAATGCGTGCTAAATGCAGGATGTTCTGAAAAATACGAAAGGAATTGAACACGGGCTGAAACCTGTGTCTTCCTGTCAAACAAATGATGAAAGGAACTGAATGCGTGCTAAAAACTTTACGAAAAAGATAAACCTGCCTAGTGCCAAAGGCACTGCGTTAGGTTTCCTATTTTCGTTTCGTTTTCTTAACGCACTTATATCTTAACTATGAAACAGTCTAAAATGATTATCCCTACTTTGCGGGAGATGCCTTCGGATGCGTCGGTGATTAGCCACGCTTTGATGTTACGTGCGGGTTATGTCCGTCAGATTTCTGCTGGTATTTACAGCTACTTGCCATTGGCTAACCGTGTGATTGAAAAAGCAAAAAATATCATGCGTGAGGAGTTTGATAAGATTGATGCTATTGAATTTTTGGCTCCAGCTCTTTTGTCAGCGGACATTTGGCGTGAGTCAGGTCGTTACGAAACATATGGAGACGACCTCTACAAGCTCAAAAACCGCGAAGGTTCTGACTTTATCTTGGGACCAACTCACGAAGAAACGGTGACTCTTTTGGCGCGTGATGCGGTCCAGTCTTACAAACAGTTGCCACTTAACATCTACCAAATCCAATCTAAGTATCGTGATGAAAAACGCCCTCGTAACGGTCTTCTCCGTGGTCGTGAGTTCATCATGAAAGACGGTTACAGCTTCCATGCTAGTTATGAGAGCTTGGACCAGACCTATGATGACTACAAGGCGGCTTACGAGGCAATCTTCACTCGTGCAGGCTTGGAGTTCAAAGCTATCATCGGTGACGGTGGTGCCATGGGTGGTAAGGATAGCCAGGAGTTTATGGCTATTACTCCAGACCGTACTGACCTGGACCGTTGGGTTGTCTTGGACAAGTCGGTTGCTTCTTTTGAAGAAATCCCAGAGGATGTTCTTGAAGCGATCAAGGAAGAACTCTTGGCATGGTCTGTGTCTGGTGAAGACACTATCGCCTACTCTAGCGGATCAGGCTACGCTGCAAACCTAGAAATGGCAACTAGTGAGTACAAACCAAGTACAGCAGTTGTCGTCGAAGAAGACTTGGTTAAAGTAGCGACGCCAGATGCCAAAACCATCGACGAAGTGGCAGCCTTCTTGAATGTCGCTGAAGAGCAAACTATCAAAACCATGCTCTTTATGGCAGATGGCGAGCCAGTTGTTGCCCTCCTTGTTGGCAATGATCAAGTGAACGATGTCAAGTTGAAAAACCACCTCGGAGCAGATTTCTTTGATGTAGCAGGCCCAGCGGATGCTGAAAAAATCTTCGGTGTAGGTTTTGGTTCCCTTGGACCAGTCGGCTTGCCAGAAAACATCAAGATTATTGCAGACCGCAAGGTGCAAGATGTGAAAAATGCTGTTGTCGGTGCCAACGAAGACGGTTTCCACTACACAGGTGCCAATGCAGGGCGTGATTTCCAAGTGACTGAGTATGTGGACATTCGTGAAGTCAAGGAAGGCGAACCTTCTCCAGATGGACACGGGGTTCTCAACTTTGCCCGTGGTATCGAGATTGGTCACATCTTCAAACTCGGTACACGCTATTCTGACAGCATGAATGCCAACATCTTGGATGAGAATGGTCGTTCTATGCCGATTATCATGGGATGCTACGGAATCGGTGTTAGCCGCCTCTTGTCAGCCGTTCTTGAACAACACGCTCGCCTCTTTGTTAACAAGACACCAAAAGGCGAATACCGTTACGCTTGGGGAATCAACTTCCCTAAAGAATTGGCACCGTTTGATGTGCATTTGATTCCAGTCAATGTCAAAGATGAAGCGGCAATGGAATTGACTCAGTCTATCGAAGCGAGCTTGGTTGGTGCAGGCTATGAAGTATTAACTGACGACCGTAACGAGCGTGTAGGTGTTAAGTTCTCTGACAGTGACTTGATTGGCTTGCCAATCCGTGTGACTGTTGGTAAGAAAGCAGCTGA
Source organism: Streptococcus sp. 2018037 (assembly GCF_019754195.1). Lineage (NCBI taxonomy): Bacteria > Bacillati > Bacillota > Bacilli > Lactobacillales > Streptococcaceae > Streptococcus > Streptococcus sp. 2018037. The sequence goes on along the minus strand of NZ_JAIJZQ010000009.1, from coordinate 5,834 downwards.
TGGCATCGTCGAAGTGAAGATCAAGGGCACAGGTGATACTGTGGAAGTCCATGTGGACCAACTCCTTGAAACCTTGCAAATCCTTACAAAAGAAAATGAATAACAGAAAAAGACTTGGTTGATGATAGCCAAGTCTTTGTTGATAAAATGGGAGTGGGAAAGAACTCGACTAGGTCAAAAAGAGTTCGTCTTTCCACCCCCGCACAGTTGATTAGGTCAGATTTGGAGTGTGAAACACGAATAAATCTGCCAAACAACCACTGCGCTGAGATGTTGACACGAACTCTGATAAGTTGCGCGGGTCTTTTTCCAAAAGCCTATTTTTTTTATAACATATTTAGTAGGAGGTTATAGAGGATAGCTCCTGCGACTCCTCCAAGAATTGGGCCAGCAACTGGGATCCAGCTATAAGACCAGTCAGAATCTCCCTTATTAGGAATTGGAAGGATGGCATGCATGATACGAGGACCAAGGTCACGAGCAGGATTGACTGCGTAGCCTGTTGTAGATCCTAGTGAGAAGCCGATTGCAAATACGATAAGTCCCACGATGATTGGGCCGAGGCCAGCGCTGACATTGTTAGGGCCAATTGCAAGGATTCCCATGACTAAGACAGCTGTGCCAAGAGCCTCGCCGAGCAAGTTTGAAGCTGTGTGACGAAGAGCTGGTCCAGTAGAGAAGGCAGCAAGGATTGTTCCGCTATCTTTTGTTTCCTGCCAATGTGGGTAGAAATGGAGATAGAGGACGATGGATGCCAACATTGCTCCAGCAAATTGGGCAAGTAGGAAGCCTGGGACTTGAGCCCATGGTAGGGAGCCGATAGATGCCATTGCGATAGTGACAGCTGGATTCAGGTGGGCAGGTCCAAAAATTCCTGATACGTAGACGGCAATTGTTACAGCGATGCCCCATCCTAGTACGATGGTCAGCCAGCCACTATTTTCAGCCTTGGTTTTAGAGAGGATGCAGGATGCAACCACACCGTTTCCAAGTAATACTAGTATGAAAGTTCCAAGTAATTCTCCAATCAGATTCATAATGACCTCCTATTTATTGATTGTCAGTTCTTTTAATTGTTCAAGAATAGTCTCTAAGTCAGCTCCAGCCTGTAAGAGAGCTGCGGCAGTATAGCAACCTTCGACGACTGGTACGGTCTGGATAAGAATTTGTTTGTCTGTAAAATCGGCAGCAAGCTCCATGTTCATTCGGGCGCTACCTAGGTCGAAAAAGGCAAGGAGGGTATCAGCAGGGGTTGCATCAACTCGCTCTTGTACGATTTCAAAGCTGGTACCGATGCTACCATCTTCTAGTCCGCCACAGTAGGTGATGGGAATATCTTTTGCGACTTCAGATACTAGGTCGATGATTCCTTGGGCCAAATTTTTTGAATGGGATACGAGTAAGATACCAACCTTTGTCATAGTCCTGCCTCCAACATGGCTTCAAAGAGAAGTCCAGATGAGAAAGATCCTGGGTCAATGTGTCCAATAGACCTTTCCCCAACATAGGACGCTCGTCCCTTGGTTGCAGCAATATTCTTTGTCCCTTGAATGGCTTTATGGATAATTTCCGCTGTCAGTTGGCTTTCTCTTAGGGCAGAAATAACAGGAATCCAAACGTCTACCATGGTTTTCTCGCCTAATTCAGCCTTGCCGCGTTTTTGGATCATGTCCAAACCTGCTTGAAGCATGTCTGCCAAATCAGCGCCGGCTTGACTGGCTTTAGTAATCCCCATAAAGGCAGAGCCGTAGAGAGGACCGGAAGCACCGCCAACCTTGCTGAGAAGTTGCATGGCAACCACCTTAAAGACTTGGTCAGCAGTCTCATAGCCTTTTTCAGATAGCTCCTGCATGACGGCAGCCATTCCTCGCGCCATGTTGCCCCCGTGATCTCCATCTCCGATTGGAGAGTCAAGCTCACTCAAATAATCTTTGTTTTCTTGAATTTTCTTGTTGAATGTCTCCATCCAGAGTAATGCTTGTTTTGCATCCATAGTTTTTCTCCTACCAAGCTACCACTTCAACAGGTGCCTGCAAAGCGTCAATCCAGCTTGGGTCTTCTAGTTTGATTAAGGTCAATGACAGTCCAGCCATATCAATCGATGTCATGTAGTTACCGATTTTCTTGTAGTTAACGACCACGCCTTTTTTAGCCAGCAATTGAGCAACGTCGTTGGCAAAGACATATTGTTCCATGAGAGGAGTTGCGCCGAGACCGTTGATAAGGACACCATAGTGCTCGCCATCTTGAATATCAAAGCTTTCTGCCAATTTGTCAACTAATTCTTCAGCCAATTTAGCAGATGGTTGGAGTTTTTCTTTCTTATAGCCAGGTTCGCCGTGGATACCGACACCGTATTCAAATTCATCTTCTTCAAGGACGAAGCCTGGTTTGCCCACTTCTGGTACAGTAGCGCCTGATAGGGCTAAGCCGATAGTCTTGATTTGTGGGACGAGACGGTCAGCCAGTTCCTTGATTTCTGCTAGGGATTTGCCAGTTGTTGCAGCGTGACCGAGAATCTTGTGGACAAGGATGGTACCTGCTACCCCACGACGTCCTTGGGTATAGAGGCTATTTTCCACAGCGATGTCATCGTCCACAACGACACTGGCTACTTCGATGCCCTCCATTTCCGCCAATTCTTGCGCCATCTCAAAGTTCATGATGTCGCCGGAGTAGTTTTTGATGACCATAAAGACGCCAGCTCCCTCGTCAGCAGCCTTGATGGCTTCCAAGATTTGGTCTGGTGTTGGTGAGGTAAATACTGCGCCACATACAGCGGCAGACAACATGCCCTTGCCGACAAAGCCTGCATGAGAAGGTTCATGACCAGAGCCACCTCCTGAGATGATGCCGACTTTACCAGATTTTTCGGCCTTGCGGATAATCACATCAAATCCATCGATTCGATCGACAAGATCTTGGTGCATAAAGACAAGTCCTTTTAACATTTCATCAACGACATGTTCGGGTTGATTGATAATTTTTTTCATGAGAAAACTCCTTTGTTTTTTGTTTGCGCTTTCATTTTACATTGTCCGAAAGAAAAAAGGAAGGGACAGATTGTCCAAAGTGTCCCTTTTGTTCCAAAGAAAAGCATGATAGGGTATAATAAAGAGGAAGCGAAAGGAAGTGACATATGCCAACCTCGTTGATTACAAAGAAAAGGATTGCAAAGGCTTTTAAAAAACAGCTATCCCAAAAATCCTTTGATAAAATCTCAGTTGTCGACATCATGCAGGAAGCAGGGATTCGTCGTCAAACCTTTTACAACCATTTTTTAGACAAGTATGAGTTGCTGGACTGGATATTTGAAACAGAATTGCAGGAGCAGGTAACTGACAATCTGACCTATATTAGTGGAATCAAGCTTCTGGATGAGCTCTTGTACTACATCGAGAGTAACCAATCTTTCTACAGGCAACTCTTTGAGATTAAGGGGCAAAATGATTTTGTCAGCTATTTAGAAGGCTACTTTATGGTTTTGATGGAGAAAATTATCAACGAATACCAGCTTCAGGAGGGTAAAATGATTTCCCAACAGGATAAGCATTTTTTGATTCTCTATCATGTTAATGCTTGGATTGGACTGATAAAGGAAGGACTGACGCAGTCGCCTTGTCAGATTCACAGTTATTGGAAGCAAATGGTGGCTCTTGTTCGCGAGTCGTTTTTGATTTTGTAGGAGTTAATATATGGTGTTTATTAGAAATAGACAGGCAACAATTATTGAAGATTATTTGGATGGTTTCTGTCGAACCAATCCTAAAGTGAAGAAAGTGAAGGGGCTTCCGATTGTTCTGCAAAGAAGACAAAATGGGGAACAGATTCCGATTGTTTCTGGCGGTGGTTCTGGTCATGAGCCAGCCCATGTTGGCTTCGTCGGTAAAGGAATGCTGACTGCAGCAGTTTATGGAGAGATTTTTACTCCACCAACTGCTGAAGAAGTCTTGGCAGCCATTCGTGCAGTAGATAAGGGCAAGGGAGTTTTTCTGATTGTAAAAAACTTTGAGGCAGACCTTGTCTCTTTTAGAAAAGCTATCGAATTGGCTCGGCAGGAGGGAATTGCAGTCAAGTACATCGTATCCCATGACGATATTTCGGTCGATACTAAGAATAATTTCCGTATGCGGCATAGGGGGCTTGCAGGGACTATTCTACTTCATAAGATATTAGGAGCTGCTGCCCTTACTGGCTATAGCCTGGATGAATTGGAACAGCTGGGACTGTCTCTGGCAACAGAGATTGCGACCATCGGTTTTGCAACCAAGTCGGCCTATTTGCCCAATGCTGCCCTGCCTTTGTTTGATTTGGAGGAGGGACAAATATCTTACGGCATCGGTATCCATGGAGAAGAAGGCTATCGGACCGTTCGTTTTGAATCCTCTGAGCAGTTAGCCAACGAAATTGTGAACAAATTAAAATTAAGATTCCGCTGGAAGGAGGGGGAAGACTACATCCTCCTGGTCAATAATCTTGGATCTATGTCCGAGGTTGAGCAAGGAATCTTTTTGAACGACATTTGCCAATTTCTAGAACTAGAAGGTCTGAAGCTTTCCTATATAAAAACAGGTAAGTTTATGACTAGTCTAGATATGGGAGGAATTTCTGTCACCCTCTGTCGTGTCAAGGATCAAAAATGGCTGGACTTTTTAGAAGCACCGACAGAAGCTGCGGCTTGGTAGGTTCCTCTTTTCATAGAACATCCACCTCTAGGGGTTTTCCCATAGAGGTTTTTCGTGCACTCTTTCTATTTTTTAGACAAAATACCTTGACAAAAATGGTCAGGGAGGAGAATGGCACTGATAAACAAAAACTTTATCATAAAACGATTCAGAAGGATGATAAGATGACAAAGAAAAAACAATTGACCGGACTCGTCCTTGCGACAGGTTTGTCTGTTTTTGGAAGCGAAGTCCAAGCAGACGAAATCGTCACAGCCACTAGTCCAGCAGAGGCGGAAGCTGTCAGTTCGACGACCAGTAGCCAGCCGGTCACTGCTCAGGATGTGGCAGATGCTCAGGCTGTGGTTGATGATGCGCAAGCCATTGATACGGCAGTGGCGACAACGGAGCAGGACTGGGCATGCTCGGATTGGCAGTAGGAGTGAGACGGAAAGGAGGGTAGGGATGAGTAATCACGTAGAAAATAAAAAGGATGTAAATCTAATTGTGGCCTATAAATTGGGAGACCGCTACAATGGTAAAATGCTTGCTAGAAGTGTATTGGATGCCCACTATTTTCATGCAATGAATAACGGCGGTAGAGTTTTGTTTACAGTAGAGACTCAAAATGTTATGAAGATTGGTAGTGGAAAACAGCCAGGAAAAATCATCTTGACACCAGGCGATTTTTCAAGAGGATTTGAGGCGGTTATAGTTGATTTTGATGAGTTTCAGAACAGAATGCCAAACTCTAGCTACCGAAATCCGTCACAATTTAATACGAACCAAGAAAGTCAGTCAAATTATACTTGGTTTGAACTAAAAAATCCTAAAAAGCTTGCTACATTAGCTTTAGAACAATTTACAAATGTAAATACAGGTAAGCTACTTATAGAAAGTTTATCAGGTCAATCTTGTCGTATTTATGTTCAGTAATACTCAATTAAAATCAAAAATAGCCGATATCCAATCTCTATGTACAATTGATTTGAGTTGATAAACAGTTAAGGTTTGAATAATCTCTTGAAGTTTATCGATTACCCCATTTAAAGTCTTAAATACTTTATTCTTGAAACCAAGTTTACGAATCTCAGCCCAGACTTGCTCAATAGGATTCATTTCAGGTGTATAGGGTGGAATGAAGGTGAATTCTATATTCTCAGGAATATT
>NZ_JAIJZQ010000008.1:0-87007 GCF_019754195.1 Streptococcus sp. 2018037 | reverse complement strand
CAGACGCTGTTTATGCCTGTCGAAAATTTCTTAGAGAAGAACTTACTTCCTTCCAATTAGAAACCTACATTGCTAAGCATTTATCCATTATTCGACCCAATCGAACCTTCCAAAGAAAGATAAAAAGCCAGGCTCCCGTAAGCTTCACTTATAGAATATCATAATAGTTAAAAATTTAGGTTAAAAACCTTCCTTTTTGTGCGCCCTAAATACAAAAACTATTCCCGTCTTATCATCAACTGCTCGGACGGGAATAGTTTCTTTAGCTACTTAAATGCTTAACTTAATGACATTGGGACTCCTGCCAGCTTTTTAATGTGCTACACGTTTACGAGCAGCTTTTTTACGATTTTCCTCAATGAAGGCTTCTTTCTTTTCTTCTGGTTCAATGATTGTTTTGTGAACAGTGAAGACTGCGCCTGCTGCAAGAGCAACTGTAGAAAGAACACCTGTCAAGAAACCTTTACCAAAACCTTTAGCCATAGTTATTTCTCCTTTACTTGTGTTATAATAGATTTTAGCGAAAAAACAAAATATTTTCAAGGAAAAAGATGAAAACTAAAGTTATTGTGGTCATTGGACCAACTGCGGTAGGAAAAACCGCTTTAGGCATTGAATTGGCCCGGCGCTACAATGGAGAAATTATCAGCGGTGATAGCCAGCAAGTCTATCGCAAACTAGATATTGGTACGGCAAAAGCTAGTCCTGAAGAGCAGGCTGCTGCGGTTCATCACTTGATTGATGTCCGAGATGTGACCGAGGGTTATTCGGCTTATGAATTTGTAGCAGAAGCCAAGACCTTAATTGCAGACATTACTAGTCGTGGCAAGCTACCTATTATCGTGGGTGGGACAGGTCTTTATATCCAGAGTCTGCTTGAAGGCTACCATCTGGGCGGTCAAGTTGACCAGGAGCAAGTTCTTGCTTATCGGGCGGAGCTGGATAACTTGCCTGATGAAGTGTTGGAAACAATGGCAGAGCAGGCAGGTTTGACAGTCGAGGGAAACAGCCGACGGAGAATCATTCGTGGACTTGAGTTGAAAAAGTTTGGCAAAAACTTAGAAAATACAGAGTCAGAATATGAGCCTCTTTACATCTGCCTGACGGATGACAGACAGGCTCTTTACGACCGCATCAATCAGCGAATGGATATGATGATGGCGGCGGGCTTACTAGATGAAGTTAGCTGGCTCTACAGAGAGCAACCCCAAGCCCAAGCTGCTATGGGAATTGGCTACAAGGAGTTTTTCCCATACTTAGCAGGTCAAATCAGCCTAGAAGAAGCAATTGATAAGGTCAAGCAAAATAGCCGCCGCTTTGCCAAACGCCAATTGACCTGGTTTAGAAATCGCATGCAGGTTCCCTTTTATTCAGTAGGCGAGCCAGATTACAAGTCACAGATTTTCACCGCCGTGGAGGAATTTTTAAATGATTGAAACGCAGAAAGAACAAGAATGTGCCCTCCTGGTCGGAGTGGAATTACAGCAGACAGACAACTTTGGAATGTCTATGGAAGAGCTGGCAAGCCTTGCTAAGACGGCTGGCGCTCTGGTAAAGGGAGTCTATACTCAAAAACGTGAAAAATACGACAGCAAGACCTTTGTCGGCTCAGGGAAACTAGAAGAAATTGCCCAGATGGTCGAAGCTGATGAGATTGATACCGTCATTGTCAATAACCGACTGACACCCCGTCAGAATGTCAATTTGGAGGAGATTCTGGGGGTTAAGGTCATCGATCGCATGCAGTTGATTTTGGATATCTTTGCCATGCGAGCACGGAGCCACGAGGGAAAACTGCAGGTTCATTTGGCCCAGCTCAAGTATATGTTGCCACGCTTGGTTGGTCAGGGTATCATGCTCAGCCGGCAGGCCGGTGGTATCGGCTCTCGTGGACCAGGTGAAAGCCAGCTGGAACTCAACCGTCGAAGCATTCGCAACCAGATTCATGACATCGAACGCCAACTCAAAACGGTAGAGAAAAACCGAGCAACTGTCCGCGAACGCCGCCTGCAATCAGGTGTTTTCAAGATTGGCTTGATTGGCTATACCAATGCTGGTAAGTCCACCATTATGAATGCTATGACGGATAAGCGGCAGTACGAGGCGGACGAACTCTTTGCGACACTTGATGCTACGACCAAGCAGATTAACTTGGCAGACAAGTTCAACGTGACCCTGACCGACACGGTTGGTTTTATTCAGGACCTGCCGACTGAGTTGATTTCTGCCTTCAAGTCCACCTTGGAGGAGTCCATGAATGTGGACCTCTTGCTCCATGTCATCGACGCCTCTGATCCCAATCATAGCGAGCAGGAGCAGGTGGTCTTGGACATTCTCAAGGACCTGGATATGCTGGACATTCCACGTCTAGCCCTCTACAACAAGCTGGACAAGACGGACGACAGCTTTACCCCCAGTCAGTTTCCTCATGTCATGCTGTCAGCCAAGGCTGACAATGCCAAAGGCCATATACAAATGATGGTCTTGGCCAAGATTAAGACCATGTTTGAACGGTTTGAGGTCAGGGTCCCACTAGCTGAAGCTTACAAGTTGCACGATTTAGCTACTCTAGCTCTGATAGAAAATCGGACCTACGAAGAGGATGTGGAAGTGGTATCAGGCTATATCGCTTCCAGCAATAAATGGAAGTTGGAAGAATTTTATGACGGATTATCTTGATTTGGCAATCAAATACGGTGGCTTTACCAGTCTGGACAAGGTCTATCTGGCAAATAAATTAGTTGGCTTGACTGACCAACAAAAACTAGATTTTATCACGCCACCGCCCTCGGTTATCAATGCCTATTTTGCGGAAATCTACCAGAAACAAGGGGCAGAAGAGGCGACGGACTACTATCTGACCCTCTCTCAGCAGCTGAGCCTTTTTCCAAAAGAGCCAAGCTTTGCTGAAAGCAAGCCCTTTGTCCGTCTCAACTTATCAGGTAAGTCTTTCGGATTTGCCTATGTGTCGGCTGACGGTCTGGCTCAGGTTTTTTCGGAGCAAGACGAGGAAGTGACGGAGAGTTTGCTCTTTGAAATTGCCCAAGTCTTTCCCCACTATGTTGTCTTTGTGGAGGAGGGCAAGATTTTCATGAAAGCCAATCCCTTTAAGGACGCCGAGTTAGAGGAAGTTGAAACAGACTATCTCTTGACCCAAGTGGAGACGACAAAAGGTTTGGTCAAGATTTCTGGCTTTAATCAGGAAGAAGTGCTGGAAGTAGCGGAAGGTTTTTCTGGTCAGTCATTTTTTGCCTGGTCGGGTCGCTCTGCAATTTTATATATAAAACATTAGAAAGTAAACAATGCAAATTCAATTTTTAGGTACGGGGGCTGGTCAGCCCTCCAAGGCTCGAAATGTATCCAGTTTGGCCTTGAAACTCTTGGATGAAATCAATCAGGTTTGGCTTTTTGATTGTGGCGAAGGAACTCAAAATCAAATTTTGGAAACGACTATTCGTCCACGTAAGGTCGCAAAAATCTTTATCACTCACCTGCACGGAGACCATATTTTTGGACTGCCAGGTTTTTTGTCTAGCCGTTCTTTCCAGTCAAGTGAGGAGCAGACTGATATTGATATTTACGGTCCTGTTGGCATCCGTTCCTTTGTCTTGGCAAGTTTGAAAGTTTCAGGGACACGCCTACCATATCGCATTCATTTTCATGAGTTTGATGTTGATACGGTAGGTCAGGTCCTGGAAACGGACAAATTCACAGTATTCGCTGAAAAACTGGACCATACCATTCCTTGTGTCGGCTATCGTGTCATCCAGAAAGATTTGGAAGGGACATTGGATGCAGAGGCTCTGCGCGCGGCAGGTGTACCATTTGGCCCCCTTTTTGGAAAAATCAAAAACGGTCAAAACGTGACCTTGGAGGACGGCAGGGAAATCATTGCCAGCGACTATATTTCTCCTCCTCGGCCTGGTAAGGTAGTGACCATTCTAGGCGATACGCGCAAGTGTCATGCCAGTGTCCGTCTGGCTGTCAATGCTGATGTGCTGGTACATGAGGCGACTTACGGAAAAGGCGATGAGAAGATTGCTCGCAAGCATGGGCATTCGACCAATATGGAAGCCGCTCAGGTTGCCAAGGATGCTGGTGTCAAGCAGCTCTTGCTTAATCATATCAGTCCACGATTTTTATCAAAGGATATTAGTCAATTACGGAAAGATGCAAGTACTATTTTCGAGCAGGTTCATATTGTCAAGGATTTAGAGGAAATTGAGCTATGAGAACCATTCTAATCACAGGTGCCTCTGGTGGCTTGGTACAGGAAATGGTGCCATTGCTGAAGGATGATTTTTTGATTTTACTAGGTCGTGATGTCGAAAAAATTGAGCAGCTCTATGCTTACCATGAAAAAAAGGCTGTCTTTGATGTAGACATCCGAGATGAAATAGCTCTGACGGCATTTTTCGATGAACTGGATAGTCAGTTTGGTCAGATTGATATTTTAGTCAATAATGCTGGCTATGCCATTTACGATGATTTTGAGAATTTTTCCAGCCAGCAGGTGCAGGCTATGTTTGACATCAATACTTTTGCTCTGATGACCATGTGCCGTTTAGTAGGTAAACGAATGAAGGCAAGACGGAGCGGGCAGATGATCAATATCATTTCCATGTCAGGCTTGATTGCTTCAAGCAAGTCATCCGTTTATTCGGCGACCAAGTTTGCAGCTATGGGTTTTTCCAATACCATTCGCTTGGAATTAGCCCAGTATGGTGTGACGGTTACTACGGTCAATCCAGGTCCAATCGCAACCAGCTTTTTCGACCAAGCAGATCTAGATGGAAGCTATCAAGAGAGCGTCAAGGCTTTCTTACTACAGCCGGACTATGTTGCCAAGAAGATTGTTTCAGCTATGGGAACGAAGAAACGAGACATCAATCTGCCTTGGTCACTAGCAGCTGCTCATAAACTCTATACTCTCTTTCCGAGAATAGCAGACTACTTGGCCAGTACAGTATTTAATTTGAAATAGAAAAACGCCGAAATAAAACTCGGCGTTTTCGTGTATACTAGCTACGTTTTTTTCTACGTAAGGCGATACTGCCTAGAAGTAGGCTACCTAATGCGATAGCGATATAGTTTGTTTTTTCACCTGTTTGAGGTAGTTGTTTTGTATCGGTAGACTTGGTGGTATGTACTACTGTAGTAGTTTTTGGCGCCTCATCCAGAATATTTTTTGGCATTTCAGGTTGTGGTACAAGAATTTCTACAGCTGGTAAGTCTTCTAAGGTTGCTAATTGACTACCAAAGAGGGCGTTGGACACCCAACGGAAGAAGTGAATAGGGTGGACCTTGTTTGTTGGATTACCTGCATAGATAAAGACAGGTTGGTCTTGATAATTTCCAGCGATAGCGACAATTTTATTGGCTAATTTGTCATGACCAGGCCACCAACCTGCGATATAATAATCTTTGTCAGCGATTTTAACAAGTGTTTTAAATCCTTCAGGAATGCCTTCAATCCAATTACCGGAGTTGGAATAGAAAAGTCCATTCATAGCGTAGCCACTTGTTAATGGATCTTTATCATCAATAATAGCCCGCATGAGACCTTCATAGTCACCACCATCTGTAAATTGTTCCGCATTGAAACCTGCTAAGATTCCTAATTCCTCCAGTTTTTGCATGGCGACACCACCTACGATGATAATTGGTTTCTTACCAAATACACTGGCATCGAATTGATCTGATTCGAGAATGATAGCATCAGCCTCATCTGGGCTATTGACAATTTCAAAGCCCATTCGTTCTACCGCAAGTGCAGCATTTGCAAGAATGGCAAAGTCACCTGCCCAACTATAAGAGTGAGAAGGAGCATACACCTTCATTGCTTTCAATTCTTGTCCAAGAGGCTTCTTATAGAGAGGCTCGCCGTATAGAGCATAGGTGTCCAGCAAGTGGCTAAATTGGTTAGTTTCCATGATGTAGCCATCGTCTGTAAGATAGACCTTAGCACCTGATTTGATGGCTTGATTAATGGCCTGAACGGCGCTTTCAGATGTGTTTGCAACGATATAGTAAGGCGCTTTGAAATCAATTTCCGTAGTACGTGGAGCTTTTGTCCATGTGATGCTACCTAATTTGCCGCTAAAGGCATTTTCTTCAAATATAGCCTTGGCGCTAAAGCCTTTCATATCTGGGAAGTTGACTACCAATTCAGCATACATGGCTCCCCAAGTAGATTCATCAGAACCAGCGTAGAGGACATGGTTAGCGAATCCTCGTTTGGCTTGAGCCATATCGACAACTAGGTCGCCCTTGCGGAAGTTTCCAACATCTTCAGTTAATTCCTTGACAATAACCCCATTACGATTGAAATATTCAATCATCTTAAAGGCTTCTTGCATATCGTTGTGTTTATCGAGCGTCATAGGAATCACATAGTAGTCTGGGAAGAATTTTGGCTGGTCTTTTTTGACACGTCCGACAACAGCTCCGTCTGGTCCGACTAATTCAGACTCTGCTTTTGGATCCTCTATCTTATTGACACCGCGAGAATAGTATTTGAGACGCATTTCCATGAGACTGTCTGGCTTGGTTGCCATATTGTGAACACCGCCCAAAACAGCAAAGAATCCCGCCTTGAATGATTCTTGATTTCCTTCTGGAATTTCAATCGTATGTCCAAGAATACCGTGGTACATTGCATACACCGCTGTATAGCCTGAGAAGGAATCGTCCCAACCATTTCCCCAGTGGACTTTAGGGATGGTGTAGCGTTCATATTTAGAATTTGCAATACCTGCTCGGCCCATTTCATGAGCTTTTTCCAGCATAATATCGGCTAGTAAATCATATTCAAAGTTTGGGTCATGTGGCGGAGTGGCAGGCTCGATGAGAAATCCAGATACAAAACCATGAATATCTAAAACAGATATTGGATTCCATTTGTGGATTTGACGGACGATGGCTTGTGTTTCTGGATTCACTTGGAAACCAGTATCACGGTTAGGGTCCAAACCATTTACTAGTGAACGCAAGTTTTTAACATCGCCATCAGGATTTTCTGTGAAATTGAACAAGAAGATAAATTTATCTAACAAATCTGTCACTTTTAAATGAAAAGTAACAGGATTTCCATCGGCATCTGTAGATGGGAAAGTAATGGTATCTTTTTGTGCAAATTCTTTGAATAGGCTAGTTACCACATCTATGCCGGGTTGTTCATCAGCATGAGTGTTGTTGATGAGAATAGGTAATTTATAGTCGAAGGTTCCAGCTTGCAACTGTTTCAGCATCTGGTCGGGTTGGGTCAGCATGAGTGGCGTTGTTTCAGTAAGGTATTTATCAATACTTGCTTGATCTTTAGCCACAACAGCCATTTTTATATCTCTACCTTCAGCTGATTGACCAATTGACTCAATCCTTACTAAGCGGTCGGTCGCAGCATTATCTTTAGTTTCCTCAATCTCTGTCAACATTTCCTCATGTGTACGGTAGGCTTCATAAGGACGGAAATGAAGAGTTTTTGAAATGGTCAAGTTTCCATCGGCACTAGTACCTTCCAACAGCATATCTTTTATAAAATGTCGATAGGTACGGCGAATATTACTCGGTGTCCGTTTGCTCAAATCTTCTCCAAAGAGAGCTGCGAGCTGGATATTCAAATGAAGTTGGTTATCCTGTCTGCTTTCTTCTACAGTGATAAATGTATCGCCTGTGAAATCTCCCTCTTTCAAATTCCAGGTTTTCCATTCGGAAATAGGCTTTCCATCCAATGTCCATTCTATTTTTTCAGTCGTATCTGGAAGAGTGACGGATTCTGTGATAGTGACTGCTTCCGATAGATAGACAGTTTTTGTTTCGAGTGTAATTGTATCAATAGTCGGTACGGCAGATTTTTCTTCTGTAGTATCCTGATTATCATTATTAGCTAATCTGAGCGTAGTTTCCTCGGCATTGGGCTCGGAAGATGTTGTATCTTCTTCTGTGGAAACAGGTGTAGGAGAAGTATCTGCTATTTCTTCAGTTTGTTTTTCTGTCTCCTTCCCTTCTACAAGATTATCTGTAGCTTCGCTTGTGCTAGTTTCCATGATAGGAGTCTCTTCAGGCAGTGGAGTCACCGTTTCACTAGCAGTAGTTGGCATCTCCTCTGTATTTGCGAAGACCGTTCCCTGAGTGAGAGATGCAGCTAAAAGAACTGTTGAGGCAAGCAGGACTTGATTCAACAGCCTTTTCTTATATGAAAGTTTCATGCGAACTTCCTCCTTTTGATAATGTGTACGGGGTAGTAAATTAAAACGGGTTATTTCATGCCTATCTTATCAAAAAATATATGTCTTTACAATATAAATTGAATATGTTTATATATTTAAAATATTCAGAAATATCGGATCATAAAGACTATTTATTTTGAGTAGGATAATGAACTAAAATCTGTTATAATGGTAAAAAAATAAGGGAGAGATGTATGGAAAAACTTTGGAAAATTATATACAGTCGGACCTTTATCGTCATTAGTTTGATTATTCTAACCATTTTCCTTATTCTATGGTTGGTAGGTTCGGCAGCTACCTATATGCCTGCTCTATTGATTGTTTTGCAAATTTTTTCGATTTTTGTAGCTATTTCAATCATCAATAGACCGATGAATACCAGTTTTAAGTTAACCTGGATTGTTTTTGTCATTGGTATTCCGATTTTTGGTGCTCTATTCTATTTTATTTTGCAGTCCAACATTGAAACCAAACGCTATCGTAAAAATTTTCATAAGCAAGCACAAAGACTTCGGGAGTATAGTAAGACGTCTGAAAAGGTCATGAAGGCATTAGAGCGGGAAGATAAGGAGCAACTGAAATTAGCTCACTTCATGAGTGAGTACGTTGGCTACCCAATTCATACCAATACGGATGCCGTCTATTTTTCGACAGGTCAGGAAAAATTTGAAGCTCTACTAGAAGAATTGAAAAAGGCAGAGCAGTATATTTTCATGGAGTACTTTATTGTCGATATGGGATATATGTGGGATTCCATCCTTGACATTTTGAAGGAAAAGGCAGCGCAAGGGGTGGAAGTTCGTTTTATGTATGATGGGATGAATTCACTGACCAATCTTCCCTATAATTACTATAAAACCTTGAGAAAATATGGGATAAAAGCCAAAGTATTTTCTCAAATTATCCCAGCCTTATCTACGGTGCAAAATAACCGTGACCATAGAAAAATTGCGATTATTGATGGAAAGGTTGCCTTTACTGGTGGCATTAATATCGCAGATGAATACATCAACAAGAAAGTGCGTTTTGGTTACTGGAAAGACGCAGCGATTATGATTAGGGGAGAAGCTGTTGCAAACTTTACGTTGATGTTCCTTCAAATGTGGAATTACAATGAAAAGACAGAGACAGATGATCTACAATACCTCAAAACGCATAAAGATTTAGAGACCGAAACCGTTGATGCTGAAGGTTTCTTCCTTCCGTATGGCGAGAATCCATTTGATGGAGATGAGGTAGCCAAACGAGTCTGCCTAGACATGATTCAGTCGGCAACGGATTATATTTATATCATGACACCCTACTTAGTGTTGGATGATGAAATGATTGATAATTTGACTTATGCTGCGAAGCGTGGAGTCGAGGTTCGCATTCTGCTCCCGCACATCTATGATAAAAAATCAGCCTATTTGGCTGCTCGTACTGATTTTCCGACTTACTTGGAAGCAGGAATTGAAATCTTTGAATTCCAGCCTGGGTTTGTCCATTCCAAAGTTGTTTTGGTCGATGATAAGAAAGCTACTGTTGGTACGGTGAATATGGATTTTCGCTCTTTTTATCTTAATTTTGAGTGCGGTCTCTATATTTACAATCATTCGGCAGTTTTGGCAGCTATTAAGGATGACTTTACTCATTCCTTCAAAAAATCACAGCAAATTAACCTTCTAACCTTCCATAAAACGTACTCTTGGTATAAGCGTTTGGGAGGAGCCCTACTGCGGATTATTTCACCGTTATTATAAATTGCACTATTAGTTCTTCATGGAGCAAGGGATCGACATTCTGTTTCGGTCTTACCTTGCTCCATTTTTCTTGGAAAATGATATAATAGAAAGATAGTTTATACTCGGAAAAGTTACAGGTTACTTGTGATTTTGAGTATTAAGGAGTAAAAAAACGTGATAAAACCCAATTATGACTGGCAATTATTGACCGGTTTTTCTGATGAACACTTTATCAAATTAGCTAAAAAAGAAGGGCTGGATCCAGTAGCGGCCAAATTGTTGTATGAGCGGGGCATTCATTCGCAAGAAGAACTGCATTCCTTTATCCAACCAAGTTTAGAAGACCTCCATGACCCGTACCTACTTCACGATATGGACAAGGCGGTAGAGCGGATTCGCCGAGCAATCGAAGACTACGAACAGATTTTGATTTATGGAGATTATGACGCAGACGGCATGACCTCGGCATCGATTCTGAAAGAAACCCTGGAGGAAATGGGGGCAGAAGTCCAAGTTTATCTTCCCAACCGTTTCACAGATGGCTATGGGCCAAATCAATCAGTTTACAAGTATTTTATCGAGCAGCAGGGGATTTCTCTTATTGTGACGGTGGACAATGGCGTAGCGGGTCATGAAGCGATTGCCTATGCCCAGGAAATGGGTGTCGATGTTGTCGTGACAGACCACCATTCCATGCAGGAAACCCTTCCCAATGCCTATGCGATTGTACATCCAGAGCATCCAGAGGGAAATTATCCCTTCAAACATTTGGCAGGTTGCGGCGTGGCTTTCAAATTGGCCTGTGCCCTTCTTGAAACGGTTCATGCAGACTTGCTGGATTTGGTCGCAATTGGCACCATCGCTGATATGGTTAGCCTAACAGGCGAAAACCGTGTCATGGTCAAATATGGTCTCTCGCTTCTTAAACAGACTGAGCGAGCAGGTTTGCAAGAGTTGATAAAGATAGCTGGTATTGACATAGACAGTATTGATGAAGAAACAGTTGGTTTCCAACTTGCTCCGAGGTTGAATGCCCTTGGTCGACTTGATGATCCTAATCCAGCCATCGAATTACTGACTGGTTTTGATGACGAAGAGGCCCATGAGATTGCTCTCATGATTGACAGTAAGAATGTCGAGCGTAAGGATGTCGTCCAAGCAATTTACGATGAAGCAAAAACCATGCTCCGTCATGATAGACCTGTTCAAGTTCTGGCTAAAGAAGGTTGGAACCCAGGTGTTTTAGGGATTGTAGCAGGACGCCTACTAGAAGAATTGCACCAGCCTGTTATCGTCTTGTCTATTGAAGATGGTAAGGCAAAGGGTTCGGCTCGTTCTGTTGAAGCGGTTGACATTTTCAAGGCCCTTAAAGATCATCAGGACCTATTTATCGCCTTTGGTGGCCATGCTGGTGCAGCAGGTATGACCTTGGAAGTTGACAAACTCGAAGAGCTTGCTCTAACCTTGTCAGACTACATTATCGAAAATAAATTGGATTTATCCAGCAAGTCTTCGCTGGTCTTAGATGAAGAATTGGATTTAGAGGAATTAACCCTAGATACTCTAAAATCTTTCGAGAAGCTTGCGCCTTACGGCATGGATAATAAAAAGCCTGTATTCTACATCAGAGACTTTCAGGTGGAATCAGCAAGAACCATGGGGCAGAATAATGCCCATTTGAAACTACGCATTACTAAAGGTGCTGCTGGATTTGATGTGGTTGCTTTTGGTAAGGGCAATCTAGCCTTGGAATTTTCACAGGCCAAGGGCTTAGAACTAGCTGTCACCTTGTCTGTCAATCAATGGAATGGCAATACCAGTCTTCAGCTCATGTTGGTTGATGCTCGGGTCAATGGTGTTCAACTTTATAATATTCGTGGAAAGCAACATCCTATTCCTGCAGGAGTCCCAATTTTGGACATTGAAAATCCAGTAGCAGATAACAAAGCAATTGTCTTAGCTAACTTGCCTGAGGACCTCAGCAGTCTGCGCAGCTATTTCCAAGAAAAAGAATTTGAGGCCATTTATTTTAAAAATGAAATTGCCAAACCGTACTATCTAGATGGTTATGGTAGCCGAGAACAATTCGCTAAATTGTATAAGACTATTTACCAATTTGATGAGTTTGATGTCCGCTACAAACTGAAAGATTTGGCTGGTTACTTAAAAATTAAGGACAGTCTATTGGTTAAAATGATTCAGATTTTCCAAGAATTAGAATTCGTCACGATTACGGATGGGGTCATGCGGGTCAACAAAGAGGCGCAGAAGCGAGAGATTTCAGAAAGTCAAATATATCAAGAATTGAAAGAAACAGTTATCCAACAAGAGTTGATGGCGCTTGGCACCGTTCAGGAAATTTATGAATGGTTATGTGGTCGCGTTTGATGACAGTAGAAGCTCTGGTTGTTGTCGGAGTGATTGGAACGCTTCTCTACACTTATAGGTTTATCAGGCAAAAAAGTCTGTTGAAAAATCTTGAACAGATAACCGAAATAAAGCACGCACTGATTGAATTACGGCGAGTAGGATGGTCAGAAAGAGCCATCAAAAAGGTTTTCCTGAAACAACTGTTGCCTCTAAAACAAGAAGACATCCCAGCATTTGTTCAAAATTTCATAAAAGAAGCTACTATTTTTGCCTCAACTAGCTTTTATCAGTTGATAAAGGAAGAAATGAGGTTGGCTGGGAGCAGTCTTATTTTCATCAGCAAGGAAGCTTTTCCTATGGTGGACATAGCAGGGCAGCTTGTGTGGCGAATGTGAGGAGACGATTTGCTAAAGATATAGGTCTGAAATGTACCAAAAAACAATTTCATGGTATAATGAAGAGTAAAAATTATTTTTAAAAAGAGAGAGACAAATGAACTTAAAAGATTACATCGCAACAATTCCTAACTATCCAAAAGAAGGTATCGAATTCCGTGACATTAGCCCTTTGATGGCAGATGGAAATGCTTATAGCTATGCAGTACGTGAAATCGTTCAGTATGCGACAGATAAGCAAATCGATATGATTGTTGGGCCAGAGGCGCGTGGTTTCATCGTTGGATGTCCAGTTGCCTTTGAATTGGGAATCGGTTTTGCACCAGTTCGTAAGCCAGGTAAGTTACCACGTGAGGTTATCTCAGCTGACTATGAAAAAGAATATGGTGTAGATACATTGACGATGCATGCAGACGCAATCAAACCAGGACAACGTGTCTTGATTGTCGATGACTTGTTGGCAACTGGTGGTACTGTAAAAGCTACGATCGAAATGATTGAAAAGCTTGGCGGTATCGTTGCTGGCTGTGCCTTCTTGATTGAGCTAGATGATTTGAAAGGCCGCGAAGCAATCGGCGATTACGACTACAAGGTTTTGATGCACTATTAATCTAAGGTTATAGCCAAAATTTATAACTGGTCCTATTTTTATTCTAATTGAATTGCATAGCAACCTGTCTTATAATAAATATAAGAAAATTGGGAGGTTGCTTATGCCAATTAAAATTGAAAAATCATTACCAGCAGTTGAAATTTTGAGAAAAGAGAATATTTTTGTGATGGATAGCGACCGAGCTAGTCATCAGGACATTCGTCCTATCAAAATCCTTATTCTCAATCTCATGCCACAGAAGATCGTGACGGAGACTCAGTTGCTCCGTCTTTTGGCTAACACTCCTTTACAGCTAGAGGTTGAATTTCTCTACATGGCTAGTCACGAGTCCAAAAATACACACTCGGACCATTTGAAGCAGTTTTATAAGACTTTTGAGCAGGTCAGGGATAGCTATTTTGATGGGCTCATCGTGACAGGAGCACCAGTTGAAAACTTACCTTTTGAGGAAGTTGATTACTGGCAAGAACTTACTCAAGTTTTTGATTGGTCAAAAACACATGTTTATTCAACATTGCACATTTGTTGGGGAGCACAGGCTGGTTTGTATGCACGCTATGGTGTACCCAAACACAGTATGTCTCGAAAACTATCAGGCGTATATTGTCAAGAAGTGACTAATCCAACTAGCCCTCTTATGCGTGGATTTGACGATGAATTTCGTTCGCCACACTCCCGTTATACGGAAGTAAGAGAAGCAGATATTGCCCATCTGAGTGGGTTGACGATTTTATCACAAGGTCCAGAAGTTGGCCTATCCATTTTAGCCAGCAAGGATTTAAGAGAAATTTATAGTTTTGGACATTTAGAGTATGATAGGGATACCCTAGCTAAGGAATACCAACGTGATTGTATAGCTGGAAAAAATCCCCATTTACCGGAAAATTATTTCAAAGAAGATGACCCTACAAGCAAACCATCTCTCTCTTGGAATTTACCAGCAGCACAATTCTTTACCAACTGGGTGAATTACGCTGTCTATCAAGAAACTCCATACGACTGGCATATCTTTGAACAATCAGCCCAGTCAGCTAGTCTTTAAAGAGGAAGTATGAACTATTCACAGCAATTTCGTCAGGGACATTTGGTCCTGCCAGCAGCAATATTATTCCACTATCAAGAGCTTTTTCCGTCGGCAGATGATTTTTTGATTTGGCAGTTTTTCTTTTATCAAAATTCTTCAGCCATCGAATCATTAGCACCTAGTGAGATTGCTCAAGCTACTGGTAAAACAGTTGCCCAGGTCAATCAAGCTATTGAAAATCTCCAAGATGCTGGACTCTTAGAATTTAAGACAATCAGTATTGCTGGTGAAATTGAAATGATATTCGATGCGCTTCCTGCTTTTGAAAAATTGGATGCTTTGTTAACTCCAAAACAGGCAGTTGAGATTGTGCAACCAGAGAATGATTTGAAGACCTTGGTGGGTGATTTTGAACGTGAATTGGGGCGCTTTTTATCGCCGTTTGAAATCGAAGATTTGCAGAAGACTATTGAGGATGACAAAACTTCGATTGATTTGGTTCGTGCAGCCTTGAAAGAAGCTGTTTTTAACAACAAAACAAATTGGAAATACATCCAAGCTATTCTACGAAACTGGCGCCGTGAGGGAATTACTACAGTTGCGCAAGTAGAAGCGAAAAATGCAGAAAGAGAAATTCAGACTCCTAAGAATGTGACTGTTTCAAGTGACTTTCTTGATGCAATGGATCTCTGGAAAGATTGATATGGAAACAAAATTATCTAAAAGGCTGGAAACAGTCGCAAGTTTTGTCCCACAAGGGGCACGTCTAGTTGATGTAGGGAGTGACCATGCTTATCTCCCTCTTTTTTTGGTAGAGCAGGGGCGCATTGATTTTGCTATTGCAGGGGAAGTCGTTCAAGGTCCCTATCAGTCAGCGCTCCAGAATGTAGAGCAGGCGGGACAAACAGAAAAAATTCTAGTCCGTTTAGCAAATGGCTTAGGTGCGTTTGAGATGTCTGACCAGATGACTGCCGTGACCATAGCAGGTATGGGAGGGCGCTTGATTGCAGAAATCTTAGAAGCAGGAAAAGAAAAGCTTGCGACCATTGAACGGTTGATACTCCAGCCAAATAATCGTGAAGATGATGTGCGTCGATGGTTGGAAAAAAATGGTTTTAGATTGGTTGCTGAAAAGATTCTGGAAGAAAATGGTAAGTTATATGAAATCCTCGTTGCAGAATCAGGACAGATGAGATTATCAGAAGTTGAACATCGTTTTGGTCCCTACCTACTAGAGGAGGCTTCACCAGTTTTCGTCAAAAAGTGGAGAAGAGAACTTGAAAAATTAAGTTTTGCTTTGGAACAAGTTCCATCTGAACGCCAAGGTGACCGTTTTGCCATTTCCCAAAAAATCCAACAAATTCAGGAGGTACTCCATGTTAGCTAGTCAGGTTATTGAGCGCTATCAAGCCTTTTGTCCCCCTTCTTTAGCTATGGAAGGCGATGTCAAAGGGCTGCAAATTGGTACCCTTAATAAAGAGATTCAACGTGTCATGGTGGCTCTGGATATTCGTGAGACAACAGTAGCAGAGGCGATTGATAAAAAGGTGGATTTGATTATCGTCAAGCACGCTCCGATTTTTCGTCCCATAAAGGATTTGGTGGCTGACAATCCGCAAACTAAAATGTATCTTGATTTGATTAAGCATGATATTGCAGTCTATGTCAGTCATACAGATATTGATGTGGTTGAGGGTGGTCTCAACGACTGGTTCTGTGAACTATTAGAAATTCAAGATACTACCTACTTGATTGAAACTGCCGAGGGGCAGGGGCTTGGTCGTGTGGGGACAATAGCAGAGCAGACTTTGGAGGATTTGGCTTTGAAAGTCAAGTCTGTCTTTGGTCTAGATGCTGTCCGTCTAGTGACCTATGGGCATCAAGCCAAGCAGTATGTCAGCCGTGTAGCCATCTGTGGAGGCAGTGGTGGGTCTTACTACCATGAGGCTCTTGCCAAGGGAGCAGATGTTTACATCACAGGCGATATTTACTACCATACTGGGCAGGATATGTTGACACAAGGCTTGCTGGCTATTGATCCAGGCCATCATATCGAAGCCTTGTTTATCAAGAAAATTGCTGAATTGTTGGAAATATGGAAGGCAAATGAATGTTGGGATGTCGAAATTCTACCTTCAACTGTTTCAACCAATCCGTTTAGACATATGTGATAAATTAATCAGTACCTAATTATGGAAAGACCAAGACGACATTTAATGTAGTTTTAGGTCTTTTATTTTTTAGATATTTTCTTATTTATTTAAGTGAAAAAGCTTGAATTTTATAATAAATTAGGATATCTTAATTTATAGGATATGCAAGATTAAACAGGATAGGATGTTAGTTATGACTTGGTTTACTAATCAGTCTGTAGTTCTACAGGCTTTGCTAGGTGGTTTATTCACATGGTTTTGTACGATTATGGGGTCTGCCGTTGTATTTTTCTTTAAGACAGTTAGTCGTCGTTTGCTAGACACCATGCTAGGCTTTGCAGCTGGTGTTATGATTGCGGCTTCTTTTTGGTCATTATTAGCTCCATCGATTGAGTATGCTGAAAGTTCATACGGCAATTTGGCTTGGATACCAGCAGCAGTAGGTTTTGCAGCAGGTGGTATTTTTTTACGCTTGGTAGATGCCTGGGTTCCGCATTTGCATTTGGGAAATGATAAAGATAAGGCAGAAGGCGGTGGTGAGAAGGAGAGAAAAAATCTATCCAAAACAGCCCTGCTCTTCTTAGCCATTACAATTCACAATATTCCTGAAGGCTTGGCGGTCGGTGTGACATTTGGCGCACTTGCTTCTAACTATAGTCCAGCAGCTTTTATCGGCGCAATCGGCCTTGCTATTGGGATTGGTATACAAAATATTCCTGAAGGTGCAGCCTTAGCTATTCCAATTCGTACAGACGGTGCATCTAGGTGGAAAGCTTTTTACTGGGGATCAATGTCAGCGATTGTCGAGCCGATTGCAGCAGTCATCGGTGCTTTTGCGGTTACCTTTATGACACCTATTTTACCTTATGCCCTCTCCTTTGCGGCAGGAGCCATGATTTTTGTCGTTGTAGAAGAGCTCATTCCAGAGTCGCAGACAAATGGCAATACGGATATTGCTACTCTAGGACTCATGGCTGGTTTTATTATTATGATGATTTTAGATGTTGCCCTGGGGTGAATTAAAGTATATTTGAGAAGAGTCTGGCTATCAGGCTTTTTTCTTATGACAGTATGATGAAAAATATGGTATAATGAACTGATATTAATTGATGGAAGGTACTCTTATATGAAAGGTATTATTCTGGCAGGTGGGTCTGGGACTCGTCTCTACCCATTGACACGCGCAGCTTCTAAACAGCTGATGCCGATTTATGACAAACCAATGATTTATTACCCATTGTCAACACTCATGTTGGCTGGGATTAAAGAAATCTTAATTATTTCTACTCCTCAGGATCTACCACGTTTCAAGGATATGCTTGGTGATGGTACTGAGTTGGGAATTTCTCTCTCATATGCAGAACAACCAAGCCCAGATGGACTTGCACAAGCCTTCATTATCGGCGAAGAATTCATCGGTGACGATCATGTAGCCCTTATCTTGGGGGATAACATTTACCATGGAAATGGCTTGACCAAGATGTTGCAACGTGCTGCAAGCAAAGAAAAAGGTGCAACTGTCTTTGGTTACCAAGTTAAAGACCCAGAACGCTTTGGCGTTGTAGAATTTGACGCAGATATGAATGCTATTTCTATCGAAGAAAAACCTGAAGAGCCAAAATCAAATTTTGCTGTTACTGGTCTTTATTTCTATGACAATGATGTTGTGGAGATTGCGAAAAATATCAAGCCTTCACCTCGTGGTGAGTTGGAAATCACAGATGTCAACAAGGCTTACTTAGAGCGTGGCGACTTATCTGTTGAGCTTATGGGTCGTGGATTTGCCTGGTTGGATACAGGTACGCATGAAAGCCTCTTGGAAGCTGCACAGTACATCGAAACGGTTCAACGTTTGCAAAACGTTCAAGTGGCTAACTTGGAAGAAATTGCCTACCGTATGGGTTACATTACAAAAGAACAAGTACATGAATTGGCACAGCCACTTAAGAAAAATGAATACGGACAATACTTGCTCCGTTTGATTGGAGAGGCCTAATGACAGAAAACTTTTTCGGTAAAACACTAGCAGCTCGCCCAGTTGAAGCTATTCCAGGAATGTTAGAATTTGACATTCCTGTTCATGGTGACAACCGTGGCTGGTTCAAGGAGAACTTCCAAAAGGAAAAAATGGTGCCACTGGGCTTCCCAGAAAGCTTCTTCGCAGAAGGAAAATTGCAGAATAATGTTTCCTTCTCCCGCAAAAACGTTCTTCGTGGTCTTCACGCTGAGCCTTGGGACAAGTACATTTCCGTAGCGGACGGCGGTAAGGTTTTGGGAACTTGGGTGGATCTTCGTGAAGGCGAAAACTTCGGTAATACCTACCAAACCGTTATTGATGCTTCAAAAGGTATCTTCGTTCCGCGCGGAGTAGCCAATGGTTTCCAAGTCTTGTCAGACTTCGTGGCTTACAGCTACTTGGTTAACGACTACTGGGCTTTGGAACTCAAGCCTAAGTATGCTTTCGTCAACTACGCTGACCCAAGTCTCGACATCCAGTGGGAAAACCTAGAAGAAGCGGAAGTTTCAGAAGCAGATGAAAACCATCCACTTCTCAAAGATGTGAAGCCTTTGAGAAAAGAGGACCTCTAATGTTTCAAGCCTTTTTGGAAATAGCAGAGCAGTTAAACAAGCTTGGGATCACTCCCCTGCTGATGGGCTCTGTCGGCCTGGAAAGGCGGACAGGACGAGATTGGCAGGCAAGGGACCTTGATATTCATGTGCCTAGTGACCCACGGGGATGGGAAGCGCCAGATGGGGAGCGGATTTACCGTGCAGATGAGCTGATTGCCATGATGAATCAACTCGGCTATGTCCTGGTTGATCGTCACGAACATGAATTTCATAAAGGCGGCTTATCTGTTGAATTCGGAGGTCTACATTCACTGCCTGAATTTGCTGGTGTAGAGCTAGAAGATTTGGAAGAATTAGAAACAGCAGGTGTTCGCTATTACCTACCGACACTTGAACAATACCTAAAAATCTACCAAGCCTCTTCAAAAGATTCCTACCGTGCAGAAAACAATAATCAAAAAGACTTTGCCAAGATTGCTTATTTGGAAGAAGTATTGAAGTAAAAAAGAAAAAACTTTTCGGAGAAAAAAATGTCTCAATTTAAAAATATTATCGTAACTGGTGGAGCTGGTTTCATCGGTTCAAACTTTGTACACTATGTTTATAACAATCATCCAGACGTTCATGTAACTGTCTTGGATAAACTCACCTATGCTGGTAACAAGGCTAACATCGAAGCCATCCTTGGTGACCGTGTGGAGCTTGTTGTTGGTGATATTGCAGATGCTGAGTTGGTGGATAAATTGGCTGCTAAGGCAGATGCCATTGTTCACTATGCAGCAGAAAGCCACAACGACAACTCTCTCAATGATCCAAGTCCTTTCATCCATACTAACTTTATCGGTACTTACACTCTTCTTGAAGCGGCTCGTAAATACGACATCCGTTTCCACCATGTATCGACTGATGAGGTTTACGGGGACCTTCCTTTGCGTGAAGACTTGCCAGGTCATGGTGACGGTCCAGGTGAGAAGTTCACTGCGGAAACCAACTACAACCCATCATCACCATACTCATCAACCAAGGCTGCTTCAGACTTGATTGTTAAAGCATGGGTGCGTTCATTTGGTGTCAAAGCAACCATTTCCAACTGTTCAAACAACTACGGTCCATACCAACACATCGAGAAATTTATCCCACGCCAAATCACCAACATCTTGGCTGGTATCAAGCCAAAACTATACGGTGAAGGTAAAAACGTCCGTGACTGGATTCATACCAATGACCACTCGACTGGTGTTTGGGCAATCTTGACAAAAGGCCGTATGGGTGAAACTTACCTAATCGGTGCTGACGGTGAGAAGAACAACAAAGAAGTGCTTGAATTGATTCTTGAAAAAATGGGTCAACCAAAAGATGCCTATGACCACGTGACTGACCGTGCAGGACATGATTTGCGCTATGCTATTGACGCAAGCAAACTTCGTGACGAGCTTGGTTGGACACCACAGTTTACCAACTTCTCTGAAGGTTTGGAAGAAACAATCCAGTGGTACACAGACAACCAAGATTGGTGGAAAGCTGAAAAAGAAGCTGTTGAGGCCAACTATGCTAAGACACAGGAAGTTATTAAATAAGACTATTAAAGGCTAGGGCTCTTGCCCAAGCCTTTCTTGAAATAAGGAGCAAATATGATTTTAATTACAGGTGCAAATGGTCAGTTGGGTACAGAGTTGCGTTATCTCTTGGATGAGCGTGGTGTTGAGTACGTTGCCGCTGACGTAGCAGAAATGGACATCACGGATGCCGACAAGGTGGATGCCTTCTTTGCAGAAGTTAAGCCAAGCGTTGTTTACCACTGTGCAGCCTATACAGCTGTTGATATGGCAGAAGATGAAGGCAAGGAACTCAACTACAAGATTAACGTAACAGGTTCTGAGAATGTTGCCAAGGCAGCAGCAAAATACGGTGCAACCCTCGTTTACATCTCTACAGACTATGTTTTCAACGGTGATTTGCCAGTCGGTCAAGAATGGCAAGTAGATGACCAACCAGATCCGCAATCTGAATACGGTCGTACTAAGCGTTTGGGTGAGGAAGCAGTTGAGAAGTTTGCAGACAAGTTCTACACTGTTCGTACGGCTTGGGTCTTTGGTAACTACGGTAAAAACTTTGTTTTCACCATGCAAAACCTTGCGGAAACTCGAGATACCTTGACAGTTGTTAACGACCAACACGGTCGTCCAACCTGGACACGTACCCTTGCGGAATTCATGGTACACTTGGTGGACACCAAGCAAGCATTTGGCTACTATCATTTGTCAAACGATGCAGTAGAAGATACGACTTGGTTTGACTTTGCTACGGAAATCCTCAAGGATACCAACACCAAGGTATTGCCAGTGGATTCTAGCCAGTTCCCAGCCAAGGCAAAACGTCCATTCAATTCAACCATGAGCTTGGATAAGGCAAAAGCCACAGGCTTTGTCATCCCAACTTGGCAAGAAGCTTTGGAAGCATTCTACAAACAAGAAAAGAAATAGTCTACAGGAGATGTGTATGAAAAAGAAAGCGATTGTTAAGTCGTTGTTGATGTCAGGAATTTTTCTGGCTTTACTAGGAGGTGCTACATTACCGTCCAGAGCTGTTCCAGTTGTAGCAGCAGAGACAAGTCAAAGTACGACTTATCATTTAACTGATGATGAAAAAGTTGCCGTACGTGAATATATTCAAGCTAAAATGACTATCGATATGCAAGAATATAGATTGGCGTTTCTTGAGGGAATGATGGAAGAAATGGCTTCGGGTAGTGCTGAAGCTGCGTGGGATGAAGAAATTGCAGACTTGAAGGCAAACTTAACAGCAGAGCAAGTTGTTGTTTTAGATGAACTCGAAGCAAATTTAATTGGTAGCATAGCCCAACATTATCATTACTTATTTGAGACACTTACAGTCGCTGGAAAAAGCGGAAGAGAAGAAGCAGCGGCTATAGTTTCTAAGTACGAGTCTGAAGATGATGCAAGTACTCCTGAAGCCGAATTGGCTGCATTGAAATACGCTAGAGAAGTTATCGTTGAACTACTGAATAAAGAGTCGGCAGCGATTGATAATTATATTGCTTATGCAGAAGCAACTGGACAAGAATTAGCTGGATTGTTGGAAAGTGGAAACTCTAATTTAGAATCTATTACATCTGCAACTATAGGATATGGTCAAGCTCTTGCAACTGCTTCGCAACCAAAATTTCCGTATGACTTTTCAGAAATGGACCGACAGATTGCAGAACTAACTGCTGGTCTACAATCAAAAGTCGAGGATAAAAGTACAGCTAAGACTGAAAATACCGGGGTACAAACAAGTCAAAGCGCTACAAATGGCTCAAATGATTTGCAAACCGTTCCAGGTCAAGGGGATGGTCAGATTTCTGATGTAGCTACAGGAAAAGGCAGTATTTCCGAAGCAGGTCAGAAAAAGGTTATCCCAAATGATAATGCTAAGGTATTGCCAAAAACTTCAGGGAAATCTGGTCTTCCATTAACTGTACTAGGACTCATAACAATTTTTGCTGGTTGGTTATTGACAAAGAAGCAAGAAGAAAAATAGAAGATTAGTGTAATTGCATCTATTTTGAGAAGTATAGTTGTTTTTACATGTGAAATACATAAAGGAGATATTTGTGAAAAAAAGAACGTTGTTATTTCTTTCTTTGTGTGCATCCGCGTTGAATGCTCAGCTTGTTCAAGCGGATGTGGTAAATGCCCCATCTAGTCAAGTTTCTTCATCTCAGGTTGCTGAAACTGGCGGGCAGTTATCTGTCGTTGATGAGGCTGGACAGATTAAAGCTATTCTGTCGAACATTCAAGGGGAAATTATTGGTGTTACAGCCCAGTTTCGCTCTGAAACAAATAGCGGCATTACTGTCGCATTCTCAATGGATGAGCAAGGTAGATACGTAGCGTTTTTGGATCGGTCTGCATTTGCGGAGGAAGACCAAGTCTTTTCGCTGAAGTTAACGGCACAATTAACAGATGGAAGTTTTCAGACCTTATCAGATTATAGTTTTGAATGGAAGAAGGATGTCGTAAGCGCGGCTGAGAAGCCTACTGCTTTGAATAATAGCAATGCAATCTCGTCTAAAATTGAGGAGGAAGCAACTTCGACTACTACAAGCTCAACGGTTAATTCTAGTTTGACAGCAGGTGCAACAAGTAGTGCTTCAAATTCGCTGACAAGAAGTTCTTCCAATACGATTGCAGGAAGTTTGAATGGCTCTACAAGTGTTCCAAGTGCTCGAGTCAGTACAGCTTCCAGTTCGGTCAATGTTACACAACCTACAGGCACCATCACAATTGAAAATCGTAACGATTCCCAAGGTACCTTTGATGTTCGTGTTACCAATATCTCTTCTCCTAAGGATATAGCGAGTGTTATCTTGCCGACCTGGTCGCAGTCAGATGATTTACGCTGGTATGAAGCAAAGCGTCAAGCAGACGGAAGTTATAAGTTAACTGTCAATAAGAAGGACCATAAGTACCGCACAGGCACCTACACGGTTCATTTATATTATAAGGATTCAAATGGTGGTTTGACAGGTGCAGGTGGTACAACGACTCATTTATCAGAAGCGAAGCCAACAGGCACCATCACAATTGAAAATCGTAACGATGCCCAAGGTACCTTTGATGTTCGTGTTACTAATGTTTCATCACCGAAAGATATAGCGAGTGTTATCTTACCTACTTGGTCCCAGACGGATGATTTACGTTGGTATGAAGCCACTCGTCAGTCAGATGGCAGTTATAAGTTAACTGTCAATAAGAAGGACCATAAGTACCGCACAGGCACCTACACGGTTCATTTATATTATAAGGATTCAAATGGTGGTTTGACAGGTGCAGGTGGTACAACGACTCATTTATCAGAAGCGAAGCCAACAGGCACCATCACAATTGAAAATCGTAACGATGCCCAAGGTACCTTTGATGTTCGTGTTACTAATGTTTCATCGCCGAAAGATATAGCAAGTGTTATTTTACCTACTTGGTCCCAGACGGATGATTTACGTTGGTATGAAGCCACTCGTCAGTCAGATGGCAGTTATAAGTTAACTGTTAATAAGAAGGACCATAAGTACCGTACAGGCACCTACACGGTTCATTTATATTATAAGGATTCAAATGGTGGTTTGACAGGTGCAGGTGGTACAACGACTCATTTATCAGAATCGAAGCCAACAGGTACCATCACAATTGAAAATCGTAACGATGTCCAAGGTACCTTTGATGTTCGTGTTACCAATATCTCTTCGCCGAAAGATATATCAAGTGTTATTTTACCTACTTGGTCCCAGACGGATGATTTACGTTGGTATGAAGCCACTCGTCAGTCAGATGGCAGTTATAAGTTAACTGTTAATAAGAAGGACCATAAGTACCGTACAGGCACCTACACGGTTCATTTATATTATAAGGATTCAAATGGTGGTTTGACAGGTGCAGGTGGTACAACGACTCATTTATCAGAAGCGAAGCCAACAGGTACCATCACAATTGAAAATCGTAACGATGCCCAAGGTACCTTCGATGTTCGTGTTACTAATGTTTCATCACCGAAAGATATAGCAAGTGTTCTCTTACCTACTTGGTCCCAGACGGATGATTTACGTTGGTATGAAGCCACTCGTCAATCAGATGGCAGTTATAAGTTAACTGTCAATAAGAAGGACCATAAGTACCGCACAGGTACTTATACAGTTCATCTATATTATAAGGACTCAAATGGTGGTTTGACAGGTGCAGGTGGTACAACAACTCATTTATCAGAAGCGAAGCCAACAGGCACCATCACAATTGAAAATCGTAACGATGCCCAAGGTACCTTTGATGTTCGTGTTACTAATGTTTCGTCACCGAAAGATATATCAAGTGTTCTCTTACCTACCTGGTCCCAGTCAGACGATATACGTTGGTATGAAGCCACTCGTCAGTCAGATGGCAGTTATAAGTTAACTGTCAATAAGAAGGACCATAAGTACCGTACAGGTACCTACACGGTTCATTTATATTATAAGGATTCAAATGGTAGTTTGACAGGTGCAGGTGGTACAACGACTCATTTATCAAATCCGTCAGCACAGCGATCCTACACAGTCTATATTGACCCAGGGCACGGAGGGCGAGACTCGGGCGCTTCTTACGGTGGCGTACATGAAAAAAATCTTGCATTGTCTGTTTCAAATAAGTTGCGTGAAAATCTCTTGAAACATGGAATCAATGTTTTGATGACCCGTACAGGTGATTATGATGTAGACTTCAAAACAGAGCGTTCACGAATGACGAATGCAAGTAACGCAGATTTATTTATTAGTATTCATTTTAATGCGACGGGAGCAGGAGTTTCGAATGCGACTGGTATCGAAACATACTGGTATCAATATAATCCAGAATACCAACCTAAAATTAATAAAGAAATGCATAATAACCCTACTCGTTTAGCTGAAAGTGAGATTTTAGCCAACAAGGTCCAGGAGAGTTTAATTAAAGAAACAGGTGCAGTTAACCGTGGCGTAAGAAGAGAAACTTTTGCAGTTCTTCGCGAGACAGCAATTCCTGCTATTCTAGTAGAGCTAGGATTTATGGATAATCCTTCGGAGTTGCAAGTTATCAAACAAGATTCTTACCACACTCGCCTTGCGAAAGCATTGGCACAAGGCGTAATGAATTGGTACGGTGCTGTTGAGGGAAAGTAGAAATTGCAGGTACAGGTATTGAAACAGGAAAACTTTCTAATGATCAAAAAAGTTTCATAGCTAATCTAGTACCTGCAATTGAGCAAAGTTCAAAAGCTAATTCTATCCTTTCGAGCGTCATGTTATCTCAAGCCATCCTCGAAAGTGCATGGGGAACGTCATACTTGGCGACTCATGGGAATAATCTTTTTGGCATCAAAGCGGATGCTGCATGGACGGGCGATACAATTGAAATCATTACTAATGAATACCGTGATGGTGAGAAGAAGCAAGAAAAGCACTTGTTTAGAAAATATAATTCATGGAATGAAAGTGTAGCAGACTATGCTAAGTTCTTTACCTCTACTCCGTGGAGAATAAAAAATTACCAGAGTTTCAGAGAGGCAACTGATTATCAACAAGCAATTCTTGCGTTAAGACAATCAGGATATGCTACTGATCCGAAATATGGTGAAAAATTACGATCAATTATCGAGAATTACAAGCTTTATCTTTTAGATAATTAAGTTTTTTGGATGATTGATGATAAAATAGCCTTGCTCAAAAACGAGCAAGGCTATTTTTATCACTCATATAGATCTGTTAGAGGTCGTTTATCAACGGCACTATTGTATTCTAGTTGTAAGTAGGTTTGGTAAAGTGATAGGCTTGACATGTCTTCAATTTGTTGACCGCTATTATCGATGTTTCCCCAACTAGTAATGATAGGTGCTTCGATTTGCATATCGCTCAAAAATTGTTGGTAAGGTGATCGAGGAAGGGCATAGTCTGATTCGGATAAAATATCCATCAAATACGGAACGAGATAGTTTGGGCTGATTGTTGTAGATTCGCGCTCCCTAATATCAAAATTCGACCAAATCACTAAAGGGGTAGAATATTTAGTAGCAGGATTATTTTCATCCATAAATTGTGCGTAAAATTCTTGAGTCAAACTAGGTTGGTGATCGCCGTACATGACGATAACCGTAGGCTCTTTGTAAGTGCTAAAGAAAGTAATTAAATCTGCAAATGCTTCATCTGTTCTTTTCATGCTGGTCAAAAATTCTGTTTCAGCTAAGTATTCAGATGTTGAACCATTAATGCTGACTTCGCGAGGATAAATTTCTTCCGTACTTGGATAGCCTCCATGTCCTTGCATGGTAACAACAAAGCTAAATAGAGGCTGGTCTCCTTTTTGGGTATAAAGTTCTTTTATTCCGTTGAACAAGAATTGATCAGATGGCCAGCCACGATCGATTGTTAGTGGTGCTAAGCTACTAATAGCAGGTTCCGAATCTAAAAAATAAGATTTATTAAACCCTAGTAG
The DNA here is from genome assembly GCF_019754195.1 of Streptococcus sp. 2018037. Taxonomy (NCBI): domain Bacteria; kingdom Bacillati; phylum Bacillota; class Bacilli; order Lactobacillales; family Streptococcaceae; genus Streptococcus; species Streptococcus sp. 2018037. The sequence continues at coordinate 59,932 of NZ_JAIJZQ010000008.1, read as the reverse complement.
AGGATACACTGCATTGCGGTTGTAATTATTTCCAGATTGAGGATGTAGAGCTACGGTGTCGTAATTTTTATTTTTTAGATAAGTTGCGAAACTTGGACGTTCTTGTGTGATAATCTGCTGATATGGGAATAAATTAGAGGATAATAAACTGATTGGGTTACTTGTCAGCACTTCATACTCGGTATTTGCAGTACCACCGCCAAAGACTGAGACATTGAGGGTGCCATGAATAGTATTGTCTGTTAATGCATGTTGGTTTGATAGCGGATCAGGCTCCATATTTAAACCCTGTAAGTTTGAAAAATCACTCTGTGATTCATTCTGTATAAAGATAATATTAGGTCTGATTGTTTGTTTTTCTGTTTCAGGAGGGTACTTCTCAAGAACTTCATTGAGTTTTGGGAGTGAATATCCCTCAGGCTTAGTTATTTTACTATCTTCATAGAAAGAGGCGAGTGAGAGTGGTAGCCCAAATTGACCATAGGTGACGTACATTCTCCAGTAGTTTAATGATATATTTGCATTAGAGACGACAGTTTTATTAATCATTGGAACGATTGTTATTAAAGTTATATAGCCCAGTAAAATTCTGCTGAAACGTTTCGGCCATTTGAAATCATAACTAGAATAGAACGTTCTAGAAGGTAGAAGTTTTGGTAAATATAATTTGGGGATAAAGAAAAAGAAGGTCAATAAGATATAAGAAAATACCATGCTTTGTAGCATTCGATTGTTGATATTAATTGCTACGCTAGAAGCTACATTTAATCCGTCTGTAATTTGAAAAAGATTATAAAATAATAGAGGAGCACCACGGCTGTCAATCAAAAGTTGGTTACTTATACCAATAAATACTGAAGCGGATAGAATTAATAGGCTGGCAAATCGTAGGTTAGTTGTAAAGACCAGTATTAGGTAGAGGACTCCGATAATGATTAGATTGTTCCAAAGACTGTTTGGGGAAAGAGTAGAGAATTGTGAGTAGCTATTTTCAATAATAAATAATGAAAAAATGGGAACTAGAAGATAAATCACTGATAGGCTAATCGTTTTGAAGGCTTTAGAGATATGACCTCGGAGTTGTTTGTATCCTAAAAGACCAAAAAATATCAGGAAAGTTAGTGCAACTAATAGCTGTTGAGTTTCCATTTTATTAAAGTTCGAATTAAATAGCACTAATTCATTGCGATATAAACGTGGAAATGTAAAAGTAGTGAATATATATTGAACGATTAATAATATTGTTAAGATACGGATATCTCTTCTTTTGATTCTCCATGTTGCTCCATTTAAGATAAAGCATGTTAGACCTAAAGCAAGGACTATTAAGTGGAGGTACCAAAATTGATTATCTTTAGTTATCCGTAAAGTATAGGGAAGCTCAATAAAGGCTAAATTTTTATATTTATCTCCAGTTGATGTGTCAATGGATTCAACCAATTGTCCACCGACTTTAATTTTTACAATAGTCGGATTTTCACTAGCAAAGTATTCAAATGATAAGGTTCTTACAGAAGAGGAAGATTTAATTACGAGTGAATTTTCTTCACCTAGAGAAGAAAAATTAGGAATTAAATCAGCATCATTGATTCCCCATTGGTTTTCTATAATTTCTGATGAATGAATATAACGTCCATTTATTTGGATGCTGTCGATTACTTGGTTTGGTTGTTCTGCGATTATTTCTATAGTTCCATCATTTTTTGTAGAACCTAATTCGTTTTGAATGAGATGTGCATAGAGAAAAAAACTTCCAATCAATCCGATGGAGATTAGTATGTGAATAAGCTGTTTGATTAATTTCATATGTATTAACAATTCTAAGTTTTATATTTTTATGTAAAAGCCAGTACATATTATATCAAATTTTTCTTATTAACTCAAAATTTGTTTTTACCTATACTGTGGAGTTAGAAGTGTAGAAAAAGAAAAGGCTTTATAGCCAAACTAGGATAGAATTAGGAAAAAAAACTAAAAAATGGTATAATGAAAAGAACTGCAATTTGATGGAGAGGATTCATGAAACACGTTTTTATTATCGGTAGTCGTGGACTGCCAGCAAAATATGGTGGCTTTGAGACCTTTGTCCAACAATTGGTCAGTCACCAGCAATCTGAGAAGATTCATTACCATGTGGCTTGTTTATCGGATACAAGTCATCATCAACATTCGACCTACTTGGGTGCAGATTGCTTCACCATTAATCCACCAAAACTTGGACCAGCTCGTGTGATTGCTTATGATATGATGGCGATCACTTATGCCCTTAAAATCATTAAGGAACAGCAGATAGAGCGACCAATTTTCTATATCTTGGGAAATACCATAGGTGGCTTCATAGCACCTTTTGCGAAAAAGATTCACTCTGTTGGAGGTATCTTGTTTGTCAATCCAGATGGTTTGGAATGGAAACGGGCCAAGTGGGCTAAGCCAGTCCAGAGGTATCTAAAATTTTCTGAAAAAATGATGGTCAAATATGCTGATTTGATTATTGCTGATAATGAGGGAATTGAGGATTATATTCAATCTGAATACTTAGCTACCAATACACGCTTTATTGCCTATGGTACAGATTTAAGTCCGACTAAGTTAACAAAAGAATCTGAACAAGTTCGCCAATATTTTACAAATTGGGACATGAAAGAGAAAGAATTTTATCTGATTATCGGTCGTTTTGTACCTGAGAATAACTATGTGACAGCAATTAGGGAGTTTATGGCAAGCAACACGAGACGTGATTTAGTCATCGTTGCAAACCATGAAGGCTCTGCCTATTTTCAAAAATTGAAAGATGAGACAGGCTTTATATCCGATAAGCGGATTAAGTTCGTAGGAACAGTATATGACCAAGAACTACTTAAATATCTGCGCCAAGAATGTCGAGCTTATATTCATGGACATGAAGTTGGTGGAACAAATCCTGGTCTACTCGAGGCCTTGGCACAAACCAATGAAAATTTGGTTTTAGGTGTCGATTTTAACCGAAAAGTTGCCCTGCAAGGTGCTCATTATTGGAGCAAAGATGCAGGAAATTTGGCTCATTTGATTGATCAAATAGATGGACAAGCGGAATCCATTGAGCTTGGAAAAGTTGCAAAAAAACACATGCAAGAAGCCTATACATGGGAAAAAATTGCACGTGAGTACGAGGAATTATTTTTACGATGAAAGTCAATATTTTGATGTCGACCTATAATGGTCAACAGTTCTTGTCTGAGCAAATACGTTCTATTCAAGAACAGTCATACACAGACTGGACTCTCTTCATCCGTGATGATGGTTCCAGTGACAATACAAAAGAAATACTTAAAGATTTTGAGCGTCAAGATAGTCGAGTTCATCTTATTGATAGTGATAAGAGTGACAATCTTGGAGTTATTAAAAGTTTTCACAAACTAGTGAACCACGATAGGGCTGACTATTATTTTTTTAGTGATCAGGATGATGTTTGGTTGCCAAATAAATTGGAACTCAGTCTAAACGAAGCCCAAAACTATCCAGCTAATCTCCCCTTAATGGTTTATATGGATTTAAAAGTGGTGAATCAAGATTTAGAGATTATGACTGAAAGCATGGTTAAATCTCAATCTCATCATGCCAATACGGAATTGGTGCAAGAGTTGACTGAGAATACTGTGACTGGCGGTGTCGCCATGATTAATCATACTCTCGCTGAAATGTGGCAAGAGACGGATGATATACTCATGCACGATTGGTACTTGGCCTTACTTGCTTCAGCTTTTGGGAATTTGGTGTTTATTGATCAACCAGGTGAATTGTATCGCCAACATTCGGATAATGTACTAGGTGCTCGAACCCTCTCAAAACGCTTTAAAAAATGGATTCGTCCTCACATTTTATTTGCGGTCTATTGGGACTTGATCAAAAATAGCCAAAAACAAGCTCGGCATTTGTTACAAATGCCACTTTCTCAATCAAATAGAGAATTAATAGAAGCCTTTGTAACCATTATGGATAAACCAATGCTTGAACGATTCAGGATTTTGAGAAAATATGGTTTAAGAAAAAACAAAACCTTTCATACATTAGTATTCACAACATTGATTGTGACAAAATTTGCATATAAGGAATAGTTATGAATTTATTAAATAAAGAAAATCAAATACTCTTAAGAGAGATGATTAAAACAGATTTTAAATTACGTTACCAAGGTTCTCTCATTGGACATCTCTGGTCGATTTTGAAACCGATGTTACTTTTTACAATTATGTATTTAGTATTTGTTCGTTTTTTGCGCTTTGATGATGGAACTCCTCATTATGCAGTAGGGTTATTATTAGGTATGGTAACATGGAACTTTTTTACAGAAGCAACTAATATGGGGATGATGTCTATTGTTTCACGCGGGGATTTGTTGCGTAAATTGAATTTTTCGAAAGAAATTATTGTCTTTTCTTCAGTTGCAGGAGCTGCAATTAATTACGCCATTAACTTAATGGTTGTGTTTGTATTTGCTGCTATTAACGGGGTTCCCTTTACTTGGTCCGTTTTAGTTATAATCCCATTGTTTTTTGAATTGGCATTACTAGCAACAGGTATAGCTTTCATTCTATCTTCTTTATTTGTAAGATTTAGAGATATTGGTCCAATTTGGGAAGTGTTCTTACAGGCTGGATTGTATGCGACACCAATTATTTATTCATTGACATTTATTTTACAGCGTGGGCAAGTAACATTTGCTAAATTGATGATGTTGAACCCTGTTGCACAAATTATTCAAGACTTGAGACATTTTATTGTTTATTCTGGGAATACTACAGTTAGTGAATTGATTGAAAATCCTGTTATTGTGGCAATTCCGTATATTCTTCCAGTCGTTGTTTACCTATTGGGTATAACTGTGTTTAGAAAAAATGCCAAAAAGTTTGCGGAGATTTTGTAATGGTAAAAAATAATAATATTGCTGTAAAAGTAGAACATGTTAGCAAGAGTTTTAAGCTTCCAACGGAGAGTAGTCAGAGTCTAAGAACTACTTTAGTCAATTTATTTAAAGGGATTAAAGGCTACGTAGAGTATAATGTTTTGCAGGATATCAGTTTTGAAGTTGAAAAAGGGGACTTTTTTGGAATTGTTGGTCGCAATGGTTCTGGTAAGTCGACACTGTTAAAAATTTTATCTCAAATATATGTTCCTGAAAGAGGGACTGTAGCTGTGGATGGTAAATTAGTTTCTTTTATTGAACTTGGTGTTGGTTTTAATCCGGAACTAACTGGTAAGGAAAATGTATACCTAAACGGTGCGATGTTAGGATTTACTGCAGAAGAAATTGATGCAATGTATGATGATATTGTTGAATTTGCGGAATTAAGTGAATTCATGAATCAAAAGCTGAAAAATTATTCTAGTGGTATGCAGGTACGTTTAGCCTTTTCAGTTGCCATTAAAGCTCAAGGAGATATTCTGATACTTGATGAGGTTCTAGCAGTCGGTGATGAGGCCTTTCAGCGTAAATGTAATGATTATTTCCTAGAGCGTAAAAAAAGTGGAAAAACGACCATTCTTGTCACCCATGATATGGGAGCTGTGAAAAAGTATTGTAATAAAGCTCTTCTTATAGAGAAAGGATACGTCAAGGCATTAGGAGAACCTGATGATGTAGCTAATCAATACAGTTTTGATAATGTGCTTGCCTCAATAAGCGAAGTTACAGAAAACGAAGAACCTCTGCATCAGAGTGATATTGTAAAAGACTTGCAGATTAACCTGGTCTCAAAAAATCAAATTGAACCAGATGAATCAATTGAAATCGAGTTTAGATATACGGTTTTAGAAGATATTGAAACACATATTGCATTTACATTTTTAGATTTAGAACGTCATTTTGATGTATATAACGACAATTCTATGGATTTAAAAACATTTGGCAAAGGTGAGAAGTTTATCCGAGTGAAATGTAAGCTACCTTCAATTAATCAGGCAAAATTAAAAATGGCGGTGTCAGTACGAAATAGTAATAAGCAGCCGTTATTATTTGCCAAGACTTCTGACACACCAGCTATTTTTATTAGTAGGAAGTTTAGTACTGATAATATTGCAGAGGAAGACGCAGCAACCGGGTTTATTCAGAGAAATAGCCAATGGGAGCTGCTAGATTAATAAAATATAACGGAGGCAGAATGTCGCGTTTGTTGGTATATGTTCACTATAATAAACATAATGTTGTCAGTGAATATATTTATTATCAATTAAAGTCGATACGAAGTATTTATTCAGACATAGTTTTTGTTTCTAACAGCCATGTTTCAAAGGACATAGTACAATATTTACAGTCGGAACGATTGATTGATTTTTTTATCCAGAGAGAGAATATTGGTTATGATTTTGCGGCATGGAAAGAAGGGCTGAATCAAGTAACATTTTATCAATATGATTCGGTAACTCTGATGAATGATACATGTTTCGGCCCCCTCTGGAACCTAGAGGATTATTATAGTCAATTTGACAGTGATGTTGATGTAGATTTTTGGGGGATGACCAATCACTTAGAGACAAAAATAGATAGTGTAGTTGTCCCTGAACATTTACAGTCATATTTTATGGTATTTAAAAAACGAATCTTGCAGAGTCAAGCATTTGTTGGTTTTTGGTCATCGGTAAGTGAGTTAAGAGATATTCAAGATGTTATAAAATTATATGAGAGCCAATTGACAAAAATACTTTTATCAGAGGGCTATAGCTATAAGTGTGTATTAGATACGTCCATTTGTTGTAAAAACCTTGAAAATAGCAACATTACACTAGAATATCCAGAAGTTATACTTAAAAATAATGTTCCATTCATAAAAATAAAGAGTTTTACCGAATATCCGGATAGAATATACTCTTTATTACATCTTATTAGGATGAAAACGAAATATCCAGTTGAATTAATCGAGAGGCATTTGAGGCAGATAATTATTCCGGGTACGAGTTTTATTCCTCAAATACGGGTTTCGCAAACAACAGAAACCGCTCGTTATTCGACATCGGTGCTTCTTCATATTCACATAGAATCAGTGTCTATTTTTGAAGAGTATATTGAAGAGTTATGCAAAATAGCCGATAGGTGCCAGTTACTAATAACATTGCCAGAAGCTGACTTTTCAAATAAGTGTAGTATAGTTGAGAGATATTTATTCACCTACCAATTGAGAGCACAGATTGTAAAACTCACAGATGAATTGCATTTTTTTGAAATAGTGAATAACTATATGGGAGATGCTAAATATCTTGCTCATATAACTGTCAAACAAACAAAGGAAATAAAATATTCTGTAGAGGATATTATTGACAGGTATCAGTTGAGGAAAATGTTTTTTACATCATTTGATGCAGTGATTTCTAATTTTGAATCACAATCTAATTTGGCTGTAGTTATTCCGGACTTAACAATTAATCAAAGATATGATAGAAAAAGCCTTCGTGAGGGCAATCCAGAACTTATTCGTCAATTGAATATACTCTATGAATCACTTGTGAGAACTAAGAAAGTTGATTTTTATAAAGTGCCTTATATAATTGGAGAAGAAGTAAGTTGGTATTGGATAAAAACAGAACACTATAAAAAGATTGAGGAGAAATTTAGAAGCATTGATTTTTCAAAAGAAGATAGATTATTGCTAGTTCCAATATTATTTATTTATAGCGCGTGGGATTTATCAAATGATTATGCAGTGGTCGAGAATACTGAAAATGTGAGTCCAATATTGGAAAAGATTAGTTTTTTCAGCGAAAGGGAATTGCGTTTAATTATTGAAGAGAAGGAATTTTTACAAATTGGACTGAGAAGGACACTAAAGATAATATCTGTTGGGATTGTGAGTGTGTTTAAGATGATAAAGAAATCTCTATTAAAAAATTAGGGATAACGGATGACAAACAAGGGGAAGATAGTGTGAAGAGCAAAATAGTATCACCAAAAACAATATTTATTTGGAATTTATTAGGAAGTATTTCTTCAGCAGCAATATCAATATTTTTATTGTTACTAGTAACACGTTTGTTGACGGAATTAGAGGCTGATATTTTTAGTTTTGCTTATGCAGTAGCAAATCTTTTTGTAATCATTGCTAGTTTTCAGGTAAGAGATTATCAAGCGACTGATGTTTCGAAAAAGTTTTCGTTTAGCCAGTATCTTGCAACAAGGCTTATAACAATCACTATTATGCTATTACTTGCCTTAAGCTATATTTTTCTGTCTAAATATGAATTTCAAAAATCTGCTTGTATTTTCCTAATATGTTTATATCGCGGAAGTGACGCTCTGTCGGATGTTTTTCAAGGATTGTTCCAACAAAATGCTCGGCTAGATATTGCAGGTAAATCACTTTTTTTGAGAAACTCTATTGTGATTTTGACATTTGGACTTGGTTTGTTTATAACCAATAACCTGCTACTCTCATTAATCTATCTAGTAATTAGCTCATATTTATTTGTTTTCTTTTTTGATATTCCGAATTTGTTTCAATTTACGAGGGTTATCAAAGAAGAAATTAATTTGAAAGCCATTAAAAATATATTATTAGAATGCTTGCCGTTATTTATTAATGCATTTTTACTTGTTACTATCTATAATCAACCTAAATATGCTCTCAATACTTTTTTTGAGAGAGGTGTTATAGGAACAGGTGTTCAAAGGGATTTTAACATTTTATTTATGCCTGTTTTTTCAATGAATATTTTATTGATTTTGTTTAGACCTATGATAACTCAGTTGGCTATGTATAGAAGAGCTGGGGACTATAATCAATTTAAACAATATCAGAAGCGTATCGTTAAAATGGTTGTAGGATTGGCTGTATTAGTTTTGGTCGGGGGGATCGTATTGGGGATTCCAGCATTAAATATTCTCTATGGAACGAATCTTAATAAATACTGGCTAAGCTTTATTATAACAATGCTTGGGGGAATTGCGAGTACCTTTGCAACCATTTGTGATAACATGCTTACTGTTTTGAGGAAGCAAAAGTATCTCGTAATTTCATTTGCAATTTCTTGTCTATTATCCATATTGATTTCTAATCCATTGGTAGAATATTATGGAATATTGGGGGCAGCTATTGCTTTTGTTAGTTCGATGTGGACTTGGTTTTTAATTTCTTTAGTAATATATCTAAAATTGCAAAAACATTTGAATTGGGAAGTACAAGAATGAAGATAGAAAAATTATTTTTAAGGTTAGCAATCCCCTTTTTGTTAATTTCAATATTTGTTATGCCTGTGACAAAGGTTCCTGATGAAGCAACACATGCTTTTATGTCGTGGAATATATTATTTGATTCTCCGACAAGTAGAGATACAGAGGCAATGAATGAATTACGGACAGCAGATTTTACGTATTCAGAACCGGAGATTCATGCAGTTGATTCTACAGAATATTCAAGCCTTTTTACCAAAATTCGTGATTTTTCAAAGGACAAATTATCTATCGATTTTTCTCTGAAATCGTTAATGAGTACACCTCAGCTAATTGGTCTAGTTGTAGGTAAATTGATTTATCCGTCATATGGTATGATGGTCACTATAGGGCGCCTTTTTAATACAATAGTCTATATTATAGGTATCTACTATTTGATAAAAAAAATAAAGTATGGGAAGATGACGCTGTTTTTTGTCTCGCTTTTACCTATGATGATTCAGCAGGCTGGCTCACTGTCTTATGATGTGGTGAACTATCTGGCTGTTGTTGCATTTTTTGTTTTTTATGTTAACTTATTGGTAGATAAGGTGCTGACCACCAGGAAATTTATTAATTTAATATTATTATCCTTGCTATTATATTTAACAAAAGCAAATAATATTTTACTTTTGGCACTATTGTTTTTTGTTGATTTTGAATTTGAAGGTGTCTTATCTAAGTTTAATTCGATTTTAAAATGGATTCAAAAGAGAAGATTACCAATTCTTATTTTGGGATTAGGACTAGTTTTACTTGTTAGCTATCTGTTCCTACATAATAGAGGTGGTGTCGTGCACTTTGTTAAAGTGATGATAAACAGTTTATTTATCAATAATAGAAATGATCATCTTAATGGTATTTTAACGGTTGGTATTTTTGGTTATTTTGGCTGGTTTGTCACTCAATTACCTCTTTGGTTAATTTTCATAGATATTTTCATTTTTACGTTATTATTATTTAATGATGGAAATTTAAAGATAAGTAAAACAGAAGGTCTTGCTTCGTTATTTGTACTCCCTGTTCAGGTAGCTATCATTGTAGCGGGTATGTATTTTGCATGGACACCGACAGCTATTGGACCAAATGCAATGATTTCTCAAGGGGCACAAGGAAGATACTTTACTCCGTTTTTAGTCTATCTATTTCCGGCATGTTTAATGTTAAAAGAGCAGGTAAGTGTATCGGTAAAACAGAAGTATTTGATATGGTTGATCACTGGCACAGTAGTCATTAACTTTATCATGTATCTATTTTTGATAGTGGATTATTATTGGTTGTAAGAAGATAGTGGAAGAGGGAAACGTGAATATATTATTTACATTGAATGATGCTTTTGTTCCGCAAGTAGCAGCTTGTATGGGCTCAATCATGCGAACATTAAACGAAGACGATACATGCCATTTTTATCTTTTCTCAGATGGTATTAGTCAACAGAATAAAGAAAAACTTCATCAATTTGTTACCGACGGAGGAAATAAATTGACAATCGTTGAATTGGAAAACTTGGAATCATATTTTGATTTTGAAGTTGACACAAATGGTTGGGCTTCGGTTGTACTTGCAAGATTACTTGTAGATAAATTACTGCCCGAAGAAGTTGATAGAATCATCTATTTAGATGGAGATACTTTAGTTTTAGAAAATATTCGGGAGCTATGGGAAGTAGATTTGGAGGGGAAAGTCCTTGGAATGTGCCCAGAACCGACAGCTTCGTCTGAGAGAAGAGAAGGCTTAAATTTGGGTACGTATACATATCATAATGCGGGAGTTCTTCTAATCGATTTGAAACGGTGGCGTTCAAAAAGTATAGGAACAATTATTTTTGATTATTATAAAGAAAAAAATGGAGAGCTTTTTGCTAATGATCAAGATGCACTGAATGGAGCGTTGAAAGAAGAGATAAAAACACTCTCAATCACTTATAATTATTTTAATATTTTTGATGTTTATCCATATCGTACATTGGAAAAACTAAGTAGTCCTTCAACGTTTATTTCAAAAGAAGAATTTGTGAAAATTCGTAAGCAACCACGTATTGTTCATTTTTTAGGCGAAGAACGTCCATGGAGAATCGGAAATAAACATCGATTTAGAGAGGACTATGTTTCTGCATTAAATCAGACGCCATGGAAAGGTACTCAATTTGAGAGTGGTTGGCAGCTTTACTTTTTCTGCTTTAATCTTTTTAACATGGTTATGAAGCCTTTTCCTATGTTGCGCTATAAAATTATTACAGTCTTAATTCCTGTATTCATGAAATATAGGAAAATTAGATTACAAAAAGGAGTCTAGGTGTGAAGTTTTCCGTTATTATCCCAGCGTACAATGTTGCTGATTATCTGGAAGAATGTGTGTATAGTGTACTGAATCAGACTTATGAAGAATTTGAAATATTGTTGGTAGATGACGGTTCTACAGATGGTAAAACCTCCAATATATGCGATAAATTAGCAGCTAAAGATGATAGGGTGAAGGTATTTCATCAGTCTAATGGGGGATTATCTGCAGCCAGAAATACAGGGATAAAGAACGCTAGTGGTGACTATATTTTATTTTTAGATGGAGATGATTTTTGGACCGATATATGCTTTTTAGATGAAATTAATAGAGAAATAATTTCACATGACGAAGTTATTGATGCAGTTATCTATCCATTTTCCTACTTTTACGGTAAGGATGATGTAGCAGTTCGAAATTTTTCTAAAAAATTACCGTTTCATCAGGTTATTACAGATACGCGCTTACTCGTTGAAACAGGAGCCCTAATCACCCCTGCTTGGAATAAGTGTGTCAGAAGAGATAAATTTACCTCTGCTCTTAATTTCTTGAGTGGATATCTATATGAAGATGGTATTTGGTGTGCAAATCTCTTGAAAGAGTTGAATGTATTTATTGTTGTAAATAATACACAATGCATGTATCGTCAGAACCGACAAGGAAGTATTACAAATAATGTCACGCTTCGACATGTAGAACATGCCTTTAGAGGAATTGAAGAAAATTTAAAGAATTTTAAACAACTATCGAATGAGAAACAAGAAGCACTTTTGATTTATTTATCAAATTCTTATATTTCCATCTTGCCATTTGTATTTCCATATCTGAATAATTCTGATATAAAAATGTTTGTGAAAAAATTTAGATATTTGCTAAAATATTCACATAGGGTAGAACTTGTTTCGTTTAGAATCTCAGGTTTAATGACCAGAGTTCTGGGGATATATGTATCAACATTTATTCAAAACAAACTTTTGAAAATTTATAAAAGTAGATAATAATAGAAAGTGATTGGTAACACTGTGAAAAGGTGGATTAGAAATTTCACAACGCGATTATTTATCTTATCAGGTAAATACAAGCTATTGTTTTATATATTAGAGCTTACCAAAAATATTGCAAAGTTTTTCTGGAGCATTCCAAAATATATAAAGCGAACTCTACTAGCTTTGCAACGTGATAAGCAACGTAGAAATAATTATTCAGATATCAAAAATCGATACTTGATTTACACAATTTATGAACATCAATCGTCTTTACAGGACTATAAAGTAATTTTTTTAGAGGCATTGGCTAAAATTTCTCGAGATGTTTTAATTGTTGTAAATGGTAAACTTCCACAGGCTGATATAAATCGTTTAGCACAATATGGTAAGGTTGTGGAAAGAGAAAATGAGGGGTATGACGTTGCGGCTTTCCGACATGGGATAATACATACTGGAAAAGAGGCGTTACAACAGTATAATCAGCTCATCTTGGTTAATGATACGAATATTGGTCCTTTTAGAGATTTGGAAGAGGTTTTCTCTGAGTTTAATTCCGATCAGCTAGACTTTTGGGGAATTTCGATGGGTGAGGAGCAGCTAGACTTTACTGGTTATAACCCTTATGGTAAAATTCCTAAGCACTTACAATCATATTTTGTTGTTATTGAAAATAGCTTGCTTAGGTATGAAGGATTTTATGATTATTGGGAAAAGCTCTCTGATACGGATTCTCGTAATAAGGCAATTGGAAAACATGAAACTGTGTTTGCAAAATATTTTTATGATCGAGGCTTTAAGTATGATGCATTGATTAAAGACACGAAAGATAGTGCATTGTATATTCATCCGCTTAAATTATTAAAGCAAGGTTGTCCATTAGTTAAGTACTCGGCCTTTAGAAATTATGACAGAGAACAATATTTTTGGCATGGTTTAGAAAGAGAATCTGAGATTCCGGATTTGATGGAGTATATTGCTAAGGAAACAGATTATCCGATTGAAGTGGTGTCTTCTATATTAGAAGATTTTAAAACTAGAGAAAATCAATCTTATATTTTGATTATTGATGGTGTCGAAAATATTATTCCACAATGTACACGTTATCGTGTGTTAAATAAGGCTGAGCAATTGCGAGAACTTGGTTATACAGTTCGAGTGATAAATAATTCTCTTGTACAACTTCAGGATGCACAGTTTGCTAGTCATATTATTATTTATCGTGCTCCATTCAATGATATGCTTAAAGAAATATGTAGGGCAGCACACATAAAGAACAGACCTGTTTATTTTGATATTGATGATTTGGTTTTTGATACAAAATTTACAGATGAACTTGAATTTACCCAAGGCTTGAGCAAGAGAGAAAAAAAAGGCTATGATACAAGTGTCTTAGCTTACAAAAAAATGCTTTCTCTCTGCGATTATGCTATCACATCGACTTCGAAATTGAAAGACGAGCTTGAACAATATAAAAACAAGGTTATCTTGAATCGCAACGTCATGTCTAAAGAATTAGTTGAGCGTAGTTTACAAGTTAAGAAAAATTCGAACGATAATAAAGTCAAAATAGGATATTTCTCAGGGTCAATTACACACAACGAAAATTTTGATTTAATTAGTCAAGCATTGCTACATCTGCTTCAAAAGTACCCGCAAGTGGAATTACATATAGTAGGATATTTAGACATTCCTAAACCATTCCAAAAATTCAAAAAACAGATTGTGAGTCATGAGTATGTTGATTGGAGAAAGCTTCCAAATTTAATTTCACAAGTTGATATTAACTTGGCGCCGCTTGTAACCACAACTTTTAATGAAGCAAAGTCGGAAATTAAATGGATAGAAGCGGCAGCAGTTAAAGTTGTGACCGTTGCAAGTAATCTCGGAGCATTTGAAGAAATGATTCAAGATGGAGTGACTGGAGTTCTAGCAGATGATAACGAATGGGAAAGTAAATTGGAGAGATTGATTCTTGAACAAGACTTGAGAGAACAAATAGCAGAAAATGCTTTTGAATTTGTAATGAATCATTGCACTACAGCAAATAGAATTAATGATTTTTTGAAAGAAGAGTTAGTCTAATGAAACGTATTTTGTTTATTTCTCCTACAACTAGTATGGATAATGGTGCGGAGAAGTCTATTTATTATCTAATGAAGTACCTTATTCAACTGGGACACACAGTTATAAATGTTACTCATGCAATAGGAGGGGAACCACAAGATAAGCATGAGCAACTTTATAAAATGATAGGGGTGAAGAATTACTATTTACCAACTGTCAAGTGGTGGTGGCCGGATGCACCAGGTGGAGAAATCCTTAATAGAGAAGAGGCTACAAGCTACTATCGCCAGAATGTTCAAGACATAGCTGAAATTATTGAGCAAAATGAGATAGACTTGGTTATTTCAAATACTGTTAATGTTTTTCAGGGAGCAATTGCTGCCTCATGTCAAAAGGTTCCCCATTTTTGGCTAATTCATGAATTCCCTAAAAATGAGTTTGCTTATTATGCTGATAAAATTGACTTCATAGAAGACTATTCTTCAGAATTATTTAGTGTGACTGGAGAGTTAAATAATTTTTTAACACCACTATTTAATAAGAAAGTCCATCCGTTTATTTCTTATACTGAGCAAGAAACAAAAGATTTAAAAAAAGGCAACCAAGTTAGAATTGTTTCTGTTGGTCGATTAACAGAAGGAAAAAATCAATTAGAACTTATAAAAGCATATAAGACACTAAATAGATTAGATATTGAATTGGTTTTTATTGGAGGATGGGATAGTAAATACAAAGCTATTTGTGATGAATATATCCATGAAAATAAATTACAGAAAAATGTTAGATTTTTAGGTAACTTAGATAATCCTTGGGAAGAAGTAACTGATAGAGATATCTGTGTTTTCCCCTCATCTATGGAAACTTTTGGCTTAGTCTATGTTGAAGCAATCTTAAGAGGGCTTCCAGTAATTCTATCAGATAATTTAGGACATTTGACGGCATTTGAAATATTCTCAGCAGGTCAAATTTATAGATTGGGCGATATAGAAGAGTTGGTGACTAAGTTAGAGCAAGTGATTGAATCCTTTAGAAATTTTTCAGATAGGGCTCGGCTTGATGTGGAACGTTTACGTACTCTATATACACCGGAAGTTGCCTATAAAGAAATACTGAACGGCATCAATCACTTAGAATATACTGGACACCAAAATACAAATTTAAGTCACATAAAAGAGTTGCTGACTTTAAATATGCATCCAACAAGATTGGAGCGTTATGCAAGATTGATTAGCAATATGGCGACAAAAATCAGACATAAACTTCGACTTTGATGGATAATAGGATATCTATGCTAAAATATGTGTTGTTATAGTTTCTTCAAATGAGTAAGTAGAATCTAAAAAGTTATATAGAATTCTAGTTTTAGAGAGAAAAAATGAAAGTATTAATGATTATCCCTGCCTACAATGAAGAAGAAAGTATTCTTCAAACGGTTCAGGGAATTATAGATTATAGAAATAGTGTGAATTTCCAATTGGATTATGTTGTCATTAATGATGGCTCAACAGATCGCACGAAAGAAATTTTGATAAACAATAAATTAAATGCAATTCACTTGGTACAAAACTTGGGGATTGGCGGAGCTGTTCAAACAGGATATAAATATGCCTTGGATAATGACTATGATGTAGCTGTTCAATTCGATGGTGATGGTCAACATGACATTCGTTCATTAAATAGCTTAATTCAGCCAATCTTAATTGGTCAAGCTGATATGGTGATTGGCTCACGCTTTGTTGGTGAAACCTTGTCAGAATTTCAAACCAGTTTTATGAGACGTTTTGGAATAGGTGTTATTTCAAATATGATTAAATTAACAACTGGAAAACGCATTTGGGATACAACATCTGGTTATCGTTTGGGAAATAGAAAAGTAATTGCTCAATTCGCCAGACGATACCCTACGAAATATCCGGAACCAGAATCAACTGTTCATTTACTAAAGCAAAATTTCCAAGTAGTAGAAGCACCTGCTAATATGTTTGAGAGAGCAGGAGGGGTTTCTTCGATTACTCCGTTTAAGTCCATCCGCTACATGGTAGAAGTTTGCTCATCTATTTTGATTGCTTCGCTTATGAAGGAGGGGGAATAATGACTATACAAGCATTAGCTATGTTTCTTGCCTCACTAGGTTTTTTGTATTTTATTTTTAGGAATATTAATAAAAATAAGATTTTATTCGAACATGCCTTTATGTGGATTGTTATTGGCTTCGGGCTGATTGTTTTTGCACTCTTTGATGTTATTCCTATTAAATTGGCTTATTTATTCGGGTTTGGTCTGACTTCCAATTTCTTGTTATCTGTGGCAATTTTTGTTCTCTTGGTGATTGGATTTTTGCATAGTATGGCTTTATCTCAACAAAAGCAGCAGATTAAAAATTTAATTCAAGAAGTATCAATGGCTAAAAAAAGAATCTCTGAGTTGGAGGAGCATCATGCAGAATAACCATACATTTGTTATCTGTGCTTATGGAGATAGTAAGTATCTAGAAGAATGCATCCATTCGTTAAAGCAGCAAACACTTCAATCACAACTCATCCTATACACTAGTACTCCGAGTGAATATATAGAACAAATTTGCCAAAAGAATGCAATCGTAATGCATACCGCACAAGGAGGAGGTATTGGAAAAGATTGGAATTTAGCACTCTCTTTTGTAACAACCCCTTATGCTACAATTGCTCATCAAGATGATATTTATTTACCAGACTATTGTGAAAAAATAATGTCTCAGATGACAGAGGAAACGTTGATTGCTTATTCAGATTACCAGGAAGTTAAGGAAGGTGTGGCTATTCCCTTAACTTCAAACTTGAAAATCAAGCAACTCATGTTACGGATAATGGCCATGTTTCCCAAATGGAAGTTTTGGCGGAATAGGGTTTTAGCCTTTGGTAATCCAATTTCTTGTCCAGCTGTGACCTATAATTTGAAGAAACTGAATGATTTTAAGTTTAATGAAGAAATGAAAGTTTCTCTTGATTGGTTTGCTTGGTATCAGATTGCACAAAAAAATGGGAGCTTTACCTTTGTAGATGAGAGTTTAATGTATCATCGTATCCATGAAGAATCTGAGACGACAAATAGCATTGAAAACAATATTCGTACAAAAGAAGACTATGAAATGTATTTGTTGTTCTGGCCGAAGTTTATTGCCAAGTTTCTCCTGAGTTACTATGTTAAGAGTCAAGAGACGAATGACTAAAATATTTTGGCTGTTGATCATTGTGTTCCCACCAATTCCTACTCAAAATATTTCAAAAACATTTCAGAAATTTTACAAAACATTCAACATTGTCATGTAAATGTAATAAAAAATTTCAAAAGATAGAGGTTTTCATAGGAAAATCTCTTTTTTTGTGCTAGAATAATAGATGGAGGTCCGATATGATCAAAATTTTTGGTAAAATTCGTTACCATTGGCAACCGGATTTATCATGGGCCATCATATACTGGTCACTTACCTTCACACCTATTTTTATTGGTATGGCACTTTTATTGGAGAAGTTGCAAGTTTCAAGATTATTTATTCTATTTGTCTCACTCTTTGCTGTATTAGTAGTGCTCGGCTTACATCGCTATTTCGAGATAAAAGATGAGCATTTACGGATTGCTTCGGCTAATCCTTTTGCAGTGCAGAAAATTGAAATTGCTACCATAGAAAAAATTGAAGTTTCTTATTTAGCCATTCGTATATTTGCAAAAGAGTTTCCCAACGGACGGATGTATTATATGCGTAAATGGACAAAAAAATACTTTATTAACCATTTAGCTATTCATAGTTGCTTCAAGGGTAAAATTGAATTAATAGACCATTTAATAAAACAGGATTATTTTGAAGAGTATTATACAAAAAAAGCCAAATCAATCCGCTGAAATGGCTTTTGTAGGGCATGATTTGATGGCTTTAAGAATATCTGGATTGAGCTCAATTGTTTTCTCTAATTGTGAGTCGTCTGAAAAAACAACGATACCATTGTCATCATAATCAAACAGAGATGAGTAGGTTTGGCAGAGCCCGCAAGCAATGCACCGTTCAGGAATAAGTTTTACTTTCATATTAGTATTGTAATCATATTTTAATAAAAATACAAGGAGTTTTCTCAATAATGTCACAAGAGCCATGGAATGAAGAAGTTTACCACACAGAAACAACTAGTCGTAAAGAACGTCTGAGTAAGGGGGTAGCGAATACAACAGTATTTACAGTTTTGGCAATTATTTTCTTTGTTATCGTACTGATTATTGGAATTATGGCTGTCTATCTCTCAATCGGTGGCGGTAGTAAAACAGATTCAACAAAAGAATTTTATACCCCAAGCACTACAACAGTCGTAGCAGAGAGCTCTTCATCGGCTGCTGAGACACAAGAATCTACTTCGACTGACACGACAGAAACAAGTTCTAGCCCAGCGGAAGCAACGGATGGCTCTACCCTTACTGTTCAAGCAGGTGAAGGTGTAGGACAACTGGCTGCTCGTGGTGGGATTTCAATTGCAGAGCTAGAGCGTTTGAATCCAGAGAAAATGACAACAGGGTCTTGGATTGCGCATCCTGGGGATGTAGTTCGTATTAGATAAAGAGGAGTTATGAAATCAATTCAAATTGCAATTGACGGTCCAGCTTCAAGTGGAAAGTCAACGGTTGCTAAAATTATTGCTAAAAATTTTGGATACACTTACTTAGATACAGGAGCTATGTATCGCTCGGCTACCTATCTAGCCTTGACAAACGGTGTAGAGGTCACAGATCAAAAACGAATCGTGGACTTGCTTGCCCAGTATCCCATTCGATTTGGGCGTGATGAAAACGGTCAGCAACTTGTTTTTGTCGGTGGTGAAGATGTTACTTTGCCTATTCGAGATAATCAAGTAACAAATAATGTATCAGCGGTAGCAGCGCTTCCTCTAGTACGGGAAGAATTGGTCCGCCTGCAACAGGACATTGCGCAAGCTGGTGGTATTGTCATGGATGGTCGTGATATTGGTACGGTTGTGTTGCCACAAGCAGAACTCAAAATATTCCTTGTTGCCTCTGTTGAAGAGCGTGCCCTTCGTCGATTTAAGGAAAATACGGAACGTGGCATTGAGACAGACTTGGAAATCTTAAAAGAGGAGATTGCGGCTCGTGACTATAAAGATTCTCATAGAGAAGTTTCTCCTTTAAAGGCAGCAGATGATGCCATTACCTTTGATACAACAGGAGTATCCATCGAAGGTGTTGTTCAATTTATTTCAGAAAAAGCGAAAGAAATTCTTGACAAGTAGTTTTAGACATGTTAGAATAGTCGTATTGAGAAAAGCAGAAGTGAGAACTTCTCGCCTTGCGACTAACGTTGTCTGGCTCTACGGATTAAGATTTCTTCGGAAAGAATAATGGTGTAGTGCGGACTTGTTTAGCAAGTCCGTTTCGTTTTTCTCGAAAAATATAAAATGAGGTGAAAAGCCATAGCAAAGCAAGATTTGTTCATCAATGATGAAATTCGAGTGCGTGAAGTTCGTCTTATCGGTCTTGAGGGTGAACAGTTGGGAATCAAACCACTCAATGAGGCTCAGGCCATTGCTGATAGCGCCAACGTGGATTTAGTATTGATTCAACCCCAAGCTAAACCACCAGTAGCGAAAATTATGGACTACGGTAAGTTCAAATTTGAATATCAGAAGAAACAGAAAGAACAACGCAAAAAACAAAGTGTTGTCACTGTAAAAGAAGTGCGTCTAAGTCCAGTTATTGATAAAGGGGACTTCGAGACAAAACTTCGTCATGCCCGTAAATTCCTTGAAAAAGGAAATAAGGTTAAGGTTTCGATCCGTTTCAAGGGTCGTATGATTACCCACAAAGAAGTTGGAGCGAAAGTATTAGCTGAGTTCGCTGAAGCAACCCAAGATATTGCCATTATCGAACAACGTGCTAAGATGGACGGACGTCAAATGTTTATGCAATTGGCCCCAGCTTCAGATAAAAAATAAGCTTTTTAAGCAAAAGGAGAATTAACATGCCAAAACAAAAAACACACCGCGCATCAGCTAAACGTTTCAAACGTACAGGTTCTGGTGGATTGAAACGCTTCCGCGCTTATACTTCACACCGTTTCCACGGTAAAACTAAAAAACAACGTCGTCACCTTCGTAAAGCAGGTATGGTACATGCTGGTGACTTCAAGCGTATCAAATCAATGCTTACAGGTTTGAAATAAGCCGACTTACTAGAATTTAGATTATCATTTGGAGGAAAATTAAATGGCACGTGTTAAAGGTGGCGTTGTTTCTCGTAAACGCCGTAAACGTATTTTAAAATTAGCTAAAGGTTACTACGGAGCTAAACATCTCTTGTTCCGCACTGCGAAAGAACAAGTAATGAACTCTTACTACTATGCATACCGTGACCGCCGTCAGAAAAAACGTGATTTCCGTAAATTGTGGATTACTCGTATCAACGCGGCTGCTCGCATGAACGGTTTGTCATACTCACAATTGATGCACGGTTTGAAATTGGCAGAAATCGAAGTAAACCGCAAAATGCTTGCTGACTTGGCAGTAAATGACGCAGCAGCTTTCACAGCTCTTGCAGATGCTGCTAAAGTAAAACTTGCTAAATAAGTATAAAAATATAAAGAACTTGGTAGTGATGAACCAGGTTCTTTATTTTTGGAAAGTAGCTCACCACTTGCTAAATTTCGATATGGGTGATATACTTAACTAGTAAATAAATCGACAGTTTTTAACTTTATCGTCATTTAGTTTTTCTTTTATTACTTCGTTAATTCGCCTTGCCTGACTTCAGTTATGCCTGCGGCTGTTGACACAAACTTCGTTTGTTTCATTTCCGACCTTCAAAGGTTCCCCGAACCTTTGAAGCTAGTAATAAAAGTAAACTAAAAGACTATAATAAGTGGATGTGGTGATGCTATTTTACAATAGTTGATTACATTTATCATGTCGGTAATATAATAATGGTAAATAAGGAGAGAAACATAGATATGAAACAAGGTAAGACTTTGCTTTATGTAGCAGGAGTATCGCTTATTTGTGCTGTAGCATTGGTTACTTATCAAGCGTCTAACTATAGAGAGCAATCGAACCATCAAAAAACAACAAGCATAGAAACATCGCAATCAAAGCAATCAAAAGAGATTCCTTCAGATTCGAAAAAGGAAGTTCCAGGGATTGATAAGGCGACGGATGATGGTTTTTTACTCACTGATGAGTCACAAATTGAGGAAAAAACTGATTTAGGAATTATTGTCAATCATGGTGATCATAAGCACTTTTTCTTTTATTCAGATTTAAAGAATACAAAATGGGCTTATTTAATTCCTGAAAACTATCAAGAAAAAAAACATTCTTCTCAACCTAAGAGAAGCCAATTATCGTCAGGCTCGAAACAGACCGAAGATGAATACGTTTTTGATCCTAAAGATATTGTCGCAGAGGATGCCAATGGCTATACTGTTCGGCATGGGGATCATTATCACTATATTTTAAAATCAAGCTTAGGTGGCACGACACACAGACAATTGACCTCTGATAGTCGTCAGTCGCCAACTTTTCCTATCGTTCACCAACAGGAAGGGATTCCGGGGATTGATTTTCAAACGAGTGATGGTTTCTTGTTTGATGGGCAAAATATCAGCGGTGTAACGGAAACCGGGATTCTAGTAAGGCATGGGAAACATTTGCATCTTATTCATTTTGAAACATTGAAAAGGAGTAAATGGTCTTATCTTGTGAATCAGTATAAACCAAATGTTGAATCGGATAAGAAGTCACAACCTGAGGTAGAAAATACTGAGTATCAAACGAAATTGGACTACTTAGCAAAAGAACTGAATTTAGAGCCATCACGTCTTAAGAAAGTCATTGTTGACGGTCAAATTGGATTAGAGTATCCGCATGGAGATCACACACATATTGTTTTATTAAAGGAAATTGATATAAGGAAGCCGTTTGAAAGTCCGGAAGATCGTATTCTTAAACAAAAGGATGGAGAAACTCTTGAACAGAGAAAAGAACGTCTCATTAAACAGTACATGGAGCGTTTTAAAGTAAAACGTGAGGATATTACAATTGATGGGAACTATATGAGTGTACGCCATGGGGACCATGCGCACGTTTATAAAATTGATCCTAGTTTGCCAGATGATCCTGAGCGTGATGTTAAGACCGAAACGGTAAATCTTGCTATTGAGAAACAATCAGTATATGGACCTTTTTATACAGAAGGTTCGACAGAAAATTTAACACGTAATGGTGTCCATCAAAAGTATCATCCGGAAGGTCTTCAGGATATTAAAAATTTCATTCTAGTAACATTCAGTACAAATAGTGATTTTGGTGATTTTGTCGTTAATGGTAAAAAAACGAAGAGAGTTTATTATTTGGTTCGTAAAGATTTAAATTGGGAGGATTTGAATATCGCCTATCCGCAGACCCTTCAACAAAAGGGACGTGTCTTTAATGGTTGGAATGCTACTTTGCCAAAGTCTGGCAAGATGGCAAGAGAACATCAAAGTTTTTATGCTGATTTTGATAATGTTTATCGTAAGCCAACCAAAAATATTTACACTCCAAGTGATGATGTTTCAAATATCGATTTATCAGACTATGTACCTGTTAAATATAGTGCGATAGCCAATGGTCGTTTAAAATTAAATGGTGAGATTCGAGCAGGGTTCATATACTTTGTGAAATCTGACTTAACTTGGAAACAAGCTAAGGAGCAGGGGCTTGTTGTACCAGAACCGGTTCCAAGCAAAGATTATGAGTTCATTGAGTTTAGGACAGTTATTACTGGTGGTGAAAAAGATACAGATTATGTTAGTGCCACAACGAGCTTGGCAGCATTTGGGACAACGACTCCTCGTATTGGGCCTTACATTGCTAATAATACGGATAATCCAACGGACATCAATGATCCAAGTAGACATCCAAATTACTATTGGCATGATCCAAAGAATTATGTAGCCCTCGCATTTCGAGCAGGTGAAGGCGGTCAACTTCAGACCCATTTGGGAACTAGTAAAACAGTGGTTTACCTTGTTAGAAAAGGGTTAACACTAAACCAGGCTGGAATTTTTCCGCCATCTTTGAAGAGTGATACAGGTTATAAACGAGATTATACAAAACCTGTTATTCCGAATGTAGCATGGGATACACCTATTTTGGAAGATACTGTCTACGATATTCATTTCGATAAAGTTGAAAGTGATAGCAAAGATGGGACAGTTGAGCCAGGTGATACTTGGTTGCCTGGGAATCCATTGCCGAATACTCCCGATGTCCCTAATGGAGAAGGGAACGCAGATAGCTGGTTAGATGATTTGTTGACACCTAGTCCAAAAGCGACAGATGTAGAAACTGTAACAGAAGCTGAAACTACAACAGAAGATACAAAAGCAATTGAAAGTAGTACTGTTGCTCCCATAGATATCCCTAAAAAATCATCAACAGAGGAAGAGCCTAGTGAGGATTCTATATTTCCTTGATGAAATAGAGATGAGTGATTTGAAATAGTGGTCTAATACTCTTCGAAAATCAAAATCAGACGTTGTTGACTTGATTTGATGAACTTCAGTTCTATCTGCATCTGCGTCGCCTAGCCTGTTTTTGATTTTCATTGAGTATAAAAAGGCTTAGAATCAATGTAGTAACTGACATGATTCTAAGCCTTTTAGTGTATTACCGTGAATTTGAACTGGTACTTGTTGAGCTAGTGCTTGTACCAGTATTTGGTGTGCTAGTAGCAGTTGTACTACCGTGAAGTTCTAGGTAGCTTGGTGCTTTAAATAGGTCAATTGTTGATTTATTGCCGTTTGTACTATACAAACTTGTTGATTGTTTGCCAAGTTTATTCTCTAGTGCAATCTCGGCAGCCAATGAGTCAAGGTAGTTATATTGGCTTGGATCCAAGGCTGACAATCCATTGTCGAAGAACCGGATAAGATCACCAGTTTGAATGGCATCGCTAGTCGCCAGTTGTGCTGCAGTAGCTTCTTTAATTGCATCAATTTCTTTCTGAGTTGTCTCATCTGGATTTGTAATTTCAAGACCAGTTTCTGTATAATAGATTTTACCTTCGTAGCTAGTGTATTTTGGTGTAATAAAACTTCCAGCGGTTCGAAGAGCCACAATTTGGCTGTGTTGGCTGGAAAGCAGGTCTTGACCAACTTGGAGATAGTTATCGGATTTGATTCCTAAAAGATGTTCGAGAGTAGGAAGTGCGTCAATCTCACCACCATAGGTATCAAAAATTCCACCGTTGGTCATTCCAGGTACAACAATCATATAAGGGACACGTTGCATCATGGCATTGTCAAAATCTGACCAAGTCTGTGAATCTTTTCCAATCAACGGTGCCAAGTCAGGATTACGTGAATTAGAAATTCCATAGTGATCACCATAGAGAACGATGACGGAGTTTTCGTACAAGCCAGTCGCTTTTAAGTAATCGAAAAATGCCTTTATGGACGCATCGAGATAGTTGGCAGTAGCAAAATAGCCATTAATGGTTTCATCATCTGTATTGGCTAATGGAAAGCCGATTTCATCCCCAATCAAGCTGGTTGTATAGGGGTAATGGTTGGAAACCGTGATAAATTTGGTATAGAAGGGTTGCTGCAAATGTTCAAGATATTGGATAGAGTCGGCGAACATGATTTTATCATTCAGACCGTATTGGAATGAATTTTCAGCAGTGGCTTTAGAGAAGTAGGATTGATCAAAGAAGTAATTGTAGCCCCACTGTTTATAGGTGTTGTTCCTATTCCAGAAACTGGCTGCATTACCGTGGAATACAGCAGATGTATATCCTCCATTTTGAGAGAGAATATATGGTGCAGCTTGTTGGGTATTGCTTCCACCGTATTGGACCATGAAAGAGCCTTGATTGAGTCCAAAAAGAGAGGTTTCAATCATGGTTTCGGCATCAGAGGTCTTACCTGCCTTAACTTGGTTAAAGAAATTAGAAAAGGCGAGAGTAGAGCTAGAATGATACAGAGAATTGAGGAAAGGTGTGACTTCGTGCTCGACACCGTTGACATTCAGCTTATAGTCAATAACAAATTGTTGTAAGCTTTCTAGGTGGAGATAGATAACATTTCGCCCTTTGGCAATACCGAAGTAGTTGTCATTCGGTTGAGCATAATGTTCTGCAATATATTGTTTCACAGGCTCCAAATCTGTAGATTTTGCTCCAGAACGATTCTTGTGGGCATTGTAGGTTTGATTAGCATTGTAACCAAGGAAAGCAGGTAAACCAAGGGCTCTGACGATATAAGTATTAGAAAATCCTCTCGTAAGTAGCTCTGGTCTATCAATTTCTGCTAAAAAGAGGTTGATGGAGAAAAGCATGACTGATAGTGCTGTAATAGCAAAGCTAGATTTTTTATGAAATGTCTTTTTATCCCACCGGAGTAGTTTACGATAGACTAGGATTCCAAAAATGATAAAATCAATAAAATAGACAATATCCCATAGCCTAAATAACTTAAGAGCTGCTTCCCCTAATCCAGCAGATACACTAGAGGTAGCCATTATAGTAGAGATGGAAATATAATCGGAAAATTCTCTATAATAGACTGCATTTGAAAAGAGCCAGGCGGAAAGAATAATGTAAATGATCATCGCTACGCTATAGAAGACTTTTGTATTCTTTATATAAAGCGAGAGACCGAGTAATAAAATCCCGACTGGTAGAGGATTCATAACAGCAATAAAATTTTGGAAAAACCCTTGTGTATCTAAGTTGAAATCAACATAGTAGGCCCAGAGTGTTTTGAGCCAGTAGATGATTAGCAAAATCAAGACGAAACCAAGTCGAGTTTGTCCGCTCTTCTTGACATAGTCAATTAGTTTTTTCACAATAAAACCTCATGGTCCTTTCTAAAAGTTTAGTTCATTATACCATAATTTTAAAATAAGCCTCAAAGTTTAGAGTTTTTTTGGCATATATGAAGAAACATGTTATAATAATTCTATGAAAATAAAGGTAAACCGTATTGCAGAACAGAAAATAAACAGAGGGATTCAACTCTTGGATAGCGCTGATTTTTCAGGTTTTTCATTTGATGAAGACAGGCTGGCTGTTTTGTATTCAGAGTCTGGAACCTATTTAGGTCAGGCTTATTTGTCCAAACAGAATAAGGGGATAGGCTGGCTGTTTGGTAGAAGCAACCAAGACTTGACCATGGATTTTTTTGTTAAATTATTCGTGGATGCTAAACAGAAGCGCCAACATTTTTATCAATCTGAGATGACGAATGCGTTTCGTTTATTTAATCAAGATGGAGATAATTTTGGTGGAATGACGGTTGACTTGTATGATGAATACGCAGTTTTTTCATGGTATAATACCTTTATTTATTCTGTCAAAGAGATGATTGTTGCGGCCTTTCAACAGGTATTTCCAGAAGTAAGAGGAGCTTATGAGAAGATTCGTTTTAAAGGTTTGGCCTTCGAGTCTGCTCATCTTTATGGAGAAGAAGCCCCTGAATATTTCACTGTGTTGGAAAATGGAGTTCACTATCAGGTTTTTATGAATGATGGTCTGATGACGGGCATCTTTTTGGATCAGCATGAGGTACGTGGTTCCTTGGTGGATGGTCTGGCGGCAGGCAAGTCACTTTTGAACATGTTTTCGTACACGGCAGCATTTTCTATTGCTGCTGCTATGGGCGGAGCAGGGGAAACGACTTCTGTTGACTTAGCCAAACGCTCACGTGAACTTTCTAAAGCTCATTTTAAGGTTAATAGTTTAGACTTAGATAATCATCACTTTGTAGTAATGGATGTATTTGAATATTTCAAATATGCCAAACGTAAAGGCTTGACCTATGATGTGATTGTCTTGGATCCGCCAAGCTTTGCACGAAATAAGAAACAAACCTTTTCAGTAGCCAAGGATTATCACAAGCTGATTTCTCAATCTTTGGAAATACTAAATACAGGTGGAACTATTATTGCTTCGACCAACGCTGCAAATGTTTCTGTTGAAAAATTTAAGCGGCAGATTGAAAAAGGGTTTGGTGTTAGAAAACATCGCTATGAGGCAACTTATCGCTTGCCAGCCGATTTTGTAATCAATAAAAATGATGAAAGTAGTAATTACCTAAAGGTCTTTACGATACAGGTAGATAAATGAAAATAGTAGTTCCTATTATGCCTAGAAATCTGGAAGAGGTAGAGGCCATTGATGTAGAACGTCTAGCAGAGGCAGATATTGTTGAATGGCGAGCAGACTATCTTCCGAAAGATGATATTTTAAGAGTAGCACCTGCTATATTTGAAAAATGTAGTGGTAAGGAAGTAGTTTTCACCATTCGGACAACACGTGAAGGCGGTCACTTGGATTTGGACGATCAAGAATATGTCAATGTAATCAAAGAAGTAGCAGCGCTTTATCAGCCAGATTATATTGATTTTGAATACTACTCTTATAAGTCGGTTTTTGAGCAGATGTTGGATTTTCCTAACCTTGTGTTGAGTTATCATAATTTTGAGGAAACACCGTCTAATTATATGGAAATCATGTCTGAACTGACTAGCCTATCACCAGCTGTTGTTAAAATGGCTGTAATGGCTAAAACAGAGCAGGATGTCCTAGATGTTATGAATTATACTCGTGGTTTTAAATCACTGAACACTGAGCAGATATTTGCGACGATCGCCATGGGTGAACTAGGGAAGTTAACACGTATTGCAGGTGTAATTACAGGCTCCTGCTGGACTTTTGCCAGCTTAGATGAAACATCTGCACCAGGACAAATGTCTTTAAGCAACACTCGTAAGTTTCTGGAAATTTTGGAGAATTAAGTTATGCGTTATTTAACAGCTGGTGAGTCTCATGGACCACGTCTAACAGCCATTATTGAGGGAGTTCCAGCTGGTCTTCCTTTAACAGCCGAGGATATTAATGAAGATTTAACACGGCGCCAAGGTGGATACGGTCGTGGTAGTCGGATGCAGATTGAAACAGATCGCGTAGAGATTACAGCTGGTGTTCGTCACGGTAAGACAACCGGTGCCCCGATTACATTGAATGTGACCAATAAAGACCATCAAAAATGGTTGGATATTATGGCAGTTGAGGACATCGAAGAGAAGCTCAAAAGTAAGCGTCGTATCAAACATCCACGACCAGGACATGCTGACCTAGTTGGTGGTATGAAATATCGCTTTGATGATTTGCGTAATTCCTTGGAGCGTTCTAGTGCGCGTGAGACAACTATGCGTGTAGCTGTTGGTGCGGTTGCCAAACGGATTTTGGCTGAGTTGGATATTGAAATTGCTAACCATGTAGTCGTTTTCGGAGGGAAGGAAATTGATGTCTCAGATGGTTTAAGCGTAGCAGAAATCAAAGAGCGTGTAGCCCAGTCAGAAGTATCCATTGTCAACCAAGAGCGTGAAGAAGAAATCAAAGCCTATATTGATCAAATCAAGCGAGATGGAGATACTATTGGCGGAGTGATTGAGACTGTTGTTGGAGGAGTTCCAGCTGGCTTGGGGTCATATGTGCAATGGGATAAAAAGTTAGATGCAAAATTAGCGCAGGCTGTTGTTTCAATCAATGCTTTTAAGGGAGTAGAATTTGGAGTAGGCTTCCAAGCTGGCTATCTCAAAGGGAGCCAAGTCATGGACGAAATTCTCTGGTCCCAAGAAAAAGGATATACACGCCGAACCAATAATCTAGGTGGTTTCGAAGGTGGTATGACCAATGGCGAGGCCCTAATCATTCGTGGTGTTATGAAACCAATTCCGACCCTCTATAATCCATTGATGTCGGTTGACATTGACACTCATGAGCCTTATAAAGCTACTGTGGAGCGTTCAGATCCAACGGCTCTCCCAGCAGCTGGTGTAGTCATGGAATCAGTCGTAGCTACAACTCTAGCGACAGAAATCCTAGAGAAGTTCTCTTCCGATAATATGGAGGAATTGAAAGCTGCAGTAGCCAGTCATCGCGACTATGTCAAAAATTTCTAGGTAATTAATGAAAAAAACGATTTTAATTGTAGGTCTAGGGTTGATTGGAAGTTCACTTGCGCTCTGTATTCGCAAAGACCATCCTGACTATCACCTCATTGGCTTTGATCCTAACGAACAATCATGCCAAATTGCCTTGGGCAAGGGGATGGTTGATGAGGTATCAACAGAAATGGAGGGTGTAGCAAAGCAGGCTGATGTGATTCTTCTTTGTGTTCCAATTCAAGTTTCTTTGCGTTTGATTAAAGAATTTAGTGCCCTTGAATTGAAGGATACGGTCTTGATTACAGATGCAGGTTCAACGAAGTCTGCAATTGTGGTTGCTGCTGAGGAACATTTGGCGCCAAGACAAATTAATTTTATCGGTGGACACCCTATGGCAGGTAGTCATAAATCTGGTGCCAGTGCAGCAGATCTCCATCTATTTGAGAATGCTTACTACATTATGACACCGTGTCAGGCTACCAAGCAGGATGCGGTTCCCCGATTGACAGACTTGTTATCTGGAACGGGGGCACGTTTTGTTCAGATTGATGCGGCAGAACATGACCGTGTGACCAGTCAAATTTCACATTTTCCACACGTATTGGCTTCTAGTTTGATGCATCAAGCTGGTGAGTATGCCCAAGATCATCCCTTTACGAATAATTTTGCAGCTGGAGGATTTAGAGATATGACACGGATTGCGGAAAGTGAGCCGAGCATGTGGACTAACATTTTGCTAACCAATGCAGATTCTATTCTAAATCGAATCGAGGAATTTCAAGCACGTCTCTCAGAAATTTCAGATGTTCTCAGATCTGGCGATCAAAAAGCAATTTGGGACTTTTTTGATAAGGGACGTCAAACTCGTAAAGCCATGGAAATTCACAAGCGTGCAGGTGTTGATTCTTTCTACGATTTATTCCTTAGTGTTCCTGATGAGGAAGATACGATTTTGAAGGTTTTGGAAGTCTTACGGGGTATTTCCATTGTCAATATTCGTATCAATGAAGAGAACCGTGAAGATATACACGGTATTTTACAAATCACGTTTAAAAACAAGGGAAATTTGGAAGACGCTGCGAAACGTTTAAGAGAGCAGACGACTTACAAAATCCATTTAGATTAGGAGAAAAATATGTCAACAAATATCTATGATATAGCAAATGAATTGGAACGTGCAATCCGTAACCTTCCTGAATATAAGGCGGTGGAAGCCGTTAAGGTCTCAGTTGAGGAGAATTCAGAAGCCAAAGAAATATTGGAAAGTTATATTTCTTTCCAAAAAGAAATCCAATCTAAATTGCAGGCTGGTGAAATTCCTACTGAAGCTGACCAAAAGAAAATGTTGGATTTCAACAAGAAAGTTCAGGGAAATCCACTTTTGACGGAATATTTCAGCAAGCAACAACAGTTGGGAACTTATGTAGCTGATTTGGAACGTATCATCTTTAAGCCTCTCAACGAATTGTTGTAATATATTTATATTTGATAGGAGCAGGGTGTTAGGTCATGGATTGACGCCTAGTATACGCTGCTTACGTAGAGTTCTTATCTCCAAGTACAGATTCAGAAACGGTACTTTGGGGAGTAAGAACTCTTTTTTCTACCTTCTCCAGCATCCATTTCTTATAAAGTTATGGTAATTACTTGACATTTTCTAATAGAAGTTCTACAATATATTTAGTATATGGTTATAACCAGTTTGATAAATATATATATCAACAAAGGAGATAATATGACAGTATTTATAAAAGCAAAATCTATTATTTTACCAGAGAGTGAGGTCGAATCAGCCTATTTGGAAATTACTGACAAGGGTCAGTTTGGACGGATTGTGACTGAAAAGCCTGAAGGGGAGATTGTTGATTATTCTGACTTTCATTTAGCACCAGGGCTAGTTGATACACATATCCACGGCTACGCTTCTCACGATGTTATGGACAATGATTTTGAAGGGATCAAGGTAATTTCAGAAGGTCTCTTGTCTTGTGGGGTAACCTCTTGGCTTCCAACGACCTTAACGGATACGACTGAAAATTTAGATGCAGTTTGTGAAACGATTGGGACCTATGCAGGGCAGGAAACAGGCGCCAAGATTCAAGGTATTTTCTTAGAAGGTCCCTTCTTTACAGAAAAATACAAGGGAGCACAAAATCCTAAGTACATGAGCGATCCATCCATTGAAAAGTTGGACAACTGGCACAGCTTATCTAAAGGTTTAGTCAATAAAATTGCTATTGCTCCAGAACGTGAAGGCGTCAAAGAATTCATCGAGTTTGCTAACAGCAAGGCAATTCATACTGCCTTGGCTCACAGCGATGCGACCTATGCGCAAGCGGAAGCGGCAGTAGAAGCTGGTGCCAATATCTTCGTCCATGTTTACAATGGGATGAGTGGGCTTCATCACCGTGAACCAGGTATGGTCGGGGCTGCTTTGAATTTAAAAAATGTCTATGCGGAAATGATTTGTGATGGACACCATGTTCATCCAGCTGCGGCAGAAATCGTGGTCAAAGCACGTGGAGCAGAGGAAACTGTTTTGATTACGGACTGTATGCGAGCTGGCGGTATGGGTGAAGGGGAGTCCCGCCTCGGTGAATTTGAAGTTGTTGTAAAAGATGGAACTGCTCGTTTAAAAGAAAGTGGTAGTTTGGCAGGTTCTATCTTAGAATTGATCGAAGCAGTACAGAATGTTGTGAAATGGGGCTTGGTGTCCCTACCTGATGCCCTTCGTATGGCCTCTCTGGCACCAGCTCGCTCTGTCAATATTGACCATATTTGCGGTCGGATTGCAGAAGGCCGAGCTGCAGACTTTATCGTCGTAGATGATGCAGGACGCTTACAAGCGACCTATCTAGATGGCGTGAAACGATTTGGTTAATAAAATTCCTTAGGAGGAAACTAATGACAAAATTACAACTTTCTCAGGCTAAATTCAATCACATGACCCGCTTGTCAAACAGCAATCAGGTAATTGCTGCCTTGGCGATTGACCAACGGGGGGCTTTGAAACGCTTGCTTGCTGCTGCAGCAGGTGGTGGCGAATTTGGAGATGACATTTTGATTGACTTCAAGAAAGTCATCTCAAGTGATTTAACCCCTTATGCAAGCTCTATCCTCTTGGATGCTGAGTATGGTGTTCCAGCTTCAGAATTGCGTCATGCAGATTGTGGCTTCATTGCTGCTTATGAAAAAACAGGTTACGATGCGTCCACACCAGGTCGTTTGCCAGACCTTTTGCCAAACTGGTCTGCAAAACGCATCAAGGAATTGGGTGCAGATGCCGTAAAAATCTTGCTTTACTATGATGTAGATGACAAGCCAGAAATCAACGACATTAAGCATGCCTGGGTAGAACGTATTGGTAGTGAGTGTATCGCAGAAGATATTCCTTACTTTGTCGAAATCTTGACTTACGATGCCAGCGATATGGATGTGACTTCTCGTGAATACGCAGCCCTCAAACCACACAAGGTTAATGGAGCCATGCGTGAATTTAGCAAGTCACGTTATAATGCCGACGTGCTCAAGGTTGAAGTGCCTGTCAATATGAACTTTGTAGAAGGCTACACAGATGAAGAGCCAGTCTATACAGTTGAGGAAGCTAAGGCCTTCTTCAAGGAACAAACAGATAGCACTCACTTGCCATTCATTTATTTGAGTGCAGGTGTGTCTGCTAAACTCTTCCAAGAAACACTTGTCTTTGCCAAAGAAGCAGGTTCAAGCTTTAATGGTGTCCTTTGTGGTCGGGCGACTTGGAAGGATGCAGTAGCCATCTTTGCAAGCGAGGGTGAAGAAGCAGCCAAAGCTTGGTTGGCAGATCAAGGTCGCCGCAACGTAGAAGAACTCAACGAGGTTCTAGCAACTACAGCACGTCCTTGGACTGAAAAAGTTGAAGTAAAATAATTGTTTTAGTAGAGTCTGGGCTTAGGTTCAGACTTTTTTTGTGACATCAAATATAGTCATTTATACCCTTCGAAAATCAAGCTCAGCGTTGTTGACCTGATTTTGCAATCCGCTCTTATATCTCCCACCTTGAACATTCTATTTACTCTGCAAGCAATCTAGAGGACTGTTTCAAGTCAATGCTAGAAATTAAGTTATAGCTGCGGCTGTTGACAGATCGTTTTATAGCTAATAATATAGGGGGCTATTTTTAGAAAAATTCGAAAAAACTTGAAAAATCTGAAAATTTACGCAATTTCCTATTGACAAATAATTTGAAAACAGTTATGATAGTTACAAATAAATGAGAAAGGGAAACAGAGATGTTACAAATGTGTCAAAATCATTCAGCTAATCATACTTATTTCTACGGCTATTTTAGATAGTGTTTGTAGACATGGTAAACATGGATGCAAACACGGGAACGTAAAGTTTGTATCTATGTGGCTGTAGCTATTTTGACATGTGCCCATAGATGATACATCTAGATGGCACGGATAATTCATTCTGTTTTCCTATACAGATGAAATATAAGGACCGTTTAGAGTGTAGTCTAAGCGGTCCTTTCTTGTTTGCAATTATATTTATAAAAGGAGAATAATCATGGGATTTAAAAAAATTATACTTAGTTCAGTGGCACTTTTGTCAGCAGTAACGCTTGTTGCATGCAGTTCCAATTCGTCAGATTCAAGTTCAGTCAATGTTGGTATTATTCAATATGCTGAACATGAAGCATTGACCTCAGCTCGTGAAGGCTTTGTAGAGGCACTCGAAGAAGCAGGCTACAAGGAAGGTGAAAATCTGACGATTGATTTGCAAAATGCCCAAGGTGATCAAGCAAACTTACAGACAATGGTTGAGAAATTGGCAGGGAAAAATGATCTTAACTTTGCCATCGCAACACCGGCAGCTCAAGCCATGCTTAATGCAGATAGTGAAACATCAAGTGTATTCACAGCTGTCACAGATCCAGTTGAAGCAGGTTTGGTTGAATCATTGGAAAAACCAGGTGGGACCATGACAGGATCGACTGATGCAACTGATGTGGAAGGTCAAATCGAGATGTTGCTCAAAGTTGTACCAACTGCGAAGACTGTCGGTATTTTCTACAATTCTAGCGAGGTAAACTCAGAAGTTCAAGCTGAGCAGGCTAAAAAAGCACTCGAAGCAAAAGGTGTAAAGGTAGAAGTGACAACAGTTACGACTACAAACGATGTTCAGCAAGCTATTACTTCACTTGCAGGAAAAGTCGATGCTATCTATCTTCCAACTGATAACACAGTTGCCTCTACAGCTTCAACAATCGGTGATATTTTAAAAGAAGCAAAAGTTCCAGCTATGGGAAGTGACGCGGCAGTTATTGACGCAGCTCTATTTACCTACGGAGTCGACTACCATGCTATCGGTGTTCAAGCTGGTGAATTGGCCGTGAAGATTTTGAAGGGTGAAAAGCCAGCTGACTTAGCAGTTGCAAAACCAAATACAGCGGCTATTACCGTCAATGAAGAAATGGCTAAAGCTGTTGGTATTGATGCAGCAACTATAAAAGCATTAGAAGAGTAAAATATTTAGGAGAAGAAACGTTTATGTATTATAAGCTAGTAAAAAAATTGGCAACTATTTCAGTAGCAAGTATGGGTTTGCTAACACTTGCAGCTTGTTCCTCATCATCAGAACAAGCTTCCTCAGATGTGGTCAAAGTTGGAGTTCTCCAATATATGGAGCATGAATCATTGACAGCTGCCCGTGAGGGTTTTGTGGCGGAATTAGAAGCAAATGGCTACAAAGAGGGTGAAAAATTGGTTTTGGATTATCAAAATGCCCAAGGTGATCAAGCTAACCTTCAAACCATTTCAGAACAATTAATCGATGGAAATGATATTGTCTTGGCAATCGCTA
The DNA here is from genome assembly GCF_019754195.1 of Streptococcus sp. 2018037. Taxonomy (NCBI): domain Bacteria; kingdom Bacillati; phylum Bacillota; class Bacilli; order Lactobacillales; family Streptococcaceae; genus Streptococcus; species Streptococcus sp. 2018037. The sequence continues at coordinate 24,617 of NZ_JAIJZQ010000008.1, read as the reverse complement.
CGCCGTCTGCCCAGAGTTTAGCGACTGTGTCTACTGAAACGCCGATTGTCTTTACTGCAGTTACAGATCCCTTGTCAGCTGACTTGGTAGAATCCATTGAAAAACCAGGTGGACTGTTGACAGGTACTTCTGATCAAGCTCCAATTGACAAACAGGTTGAATTGCTCGGTCAAGCTGTTCCGAATGCAAAGACAGTAGGCATTCTGTACACAACCAGCGAACGTAATTCAGAAGTTCAGGTAGAGCAAGCTAAGGAATTGCTAGAAAAAGCAGGTTATAAGGTAGTGGTAAAAGGAATCACTTCGACTAATGAAGTGCAAGATGCGACAACAAGTTTGATGAAGGATGTAGATGCTCTCTTTATTCCAACGGACAATACTGTCGCTTCAACCATGACCATGATCGGTGAATTATCTGTAGAGCATAAGGTTCCAGTAATCGGTGGTTCAACGGACATGGTGGATGAAGGAGGTCTTTTGACTTACGGTACCAACTATGAAGCTTTAGGTCGTCAAACTGCAAAAATGGCTATTAAGATTATCGAAGGAGCCAATGTGTCAGAAACAGCGGTAGAATACCCAGAGACCGTCAGTCTTCACGTTAATGAAGAAATGGCTCAGAAATTAGGTATCGATACTTCTAAGCTTGCTGTATCTGAATAAGATCGGTAAGATAGAACCTAGTATTGACTACGAATTTAGAAAAAGGAGAAAATCGTGGATATTATTTTATCAAGTATCTCGCAAGGCTTGCTTTGGTCAGTTATGGCGATTGGTGTTTACTTGACGTTTCGTATTTTAGATATTGCTGATATGACAGCTGAGGGGTCTTATCCGCTTGGAGCTGCTGTTTGTGCGACAGGGATTGTGAACGGAGTGAATCCCTTGCTGGCAACCTTTATGGCTATGGTAGCTGGTATGGGTGCAGGATTGATTTCTGGTTTACTTCATACAAAACTAAAAATTCCAGCCCTTTTGACCGGTATTGTAACCTTGACAGGTCTCTACTCTATCAACTTGAAAATCTTAGGCAAAGCCAATGTAGCTCTACTTAAGCAAGAAACACTGGTGACCCAATTGCAGGATTTTGGTTTGACAAAAACAAATGCTGTTTTGGTCATTGGTCTGGTCTTTGTACTAGCAGTTGTAGGCCTATTGACGCTCTTGCTCAATACACAAATTGGTCTAGCTATTCGTTCAACAGGGGATAACATTCCAATGAGTGAGGCCAATGGCATCAATGTAGACAATATGAAAATCTACGGCTATATGTTGTCGAATGGTCTAATTGCCCTTTGTGGCGCTCTTCTTACTCAGAATAATGGCTATGCAGATCTCAATTCAGGTACTGGTACCATTGTTATCGGTCTAGCATCTGTCATTATTGCAGAAGTTATCTTGCGTAACTTACGCCTGGGTTGGAGACTCCTATCGGTTGTTCTCGGTGCAGTTGTTTACCGTTTGATTATCTTAGCGATTTTGGAAATTCCAGGTATGGATGCAGACCTTGTTAAACTCTTCTCAGCTATCCTTCTGGCAACCGTTCTCTATGTGCCAGAATTGCAGAAGAAATTGAATATTCGTCGTCCAAAATTGAATGGAAATGCTTAGGAGGAAGTCATGTCTACAATTTTATCAATTCAAAATATTCATAAAACCTTCGAAGCTGGAACAGTTAATGAGAACCATGTCCTTCGTGGGTTGAACTTAGATGTAAAAGAGGGTGATTTTATCTCCATCATTGGTGGTAATGGTGCTGGTAAATCAACTTTCATGAACTCACTTGCAGGTGCCTTGACGGTTGATTCGGGTGATATTTTGCTTGAAGGTAAATCCATTAAGCATGTCTCAGCTGCCAAACGTTCTAAGGACATCAGCCGTGTCTTCCAAGATCCTAAGATGGGAACAGCTTCCCGCTTGACCATTGAAGAAAATATGGCTATTGCCTATCGTCGTGGATTGTCACGTGGTCTTGGCTGGGGTGTGAAGGATAGTGAACGTGCTATTTTTAAGGAAGCCTTGAAAGAGCTTGGTCTGGGACTAGAAAACCGTATGAAGGTTGACACGCAATTTCTTTCAGGTGGTCAACGTCAGGCTCTGACCTTGATGATGGCTTCGCTGGTTAAACCAAAAGTTCTGCTCCTGGACGAACATACTGCTGCCCTGGATCCAAAAACCAGCGATATGGTCATGGAATTGACTAAGAAAATCGTGGAAAGTCACCAGTTGACAGCTCTTATGATTACGCATAATATGGAAAACGCCATTGAATATGGTAATCGTTTGGTCATGTTGCACCGTGGTCAGATTGTTGTTGATGTAGAAGGTGAAGAGAAGAAGAACCTCACAGTTCAAAATCTAATGGACCTTTTCTACAAAAACAGTGGTGAGAAGCTGACAGACGATGAAATGATTTTATAAAAAAATAAGACTACTGATGAATTTCAAATCAGTAGTCTTTTTCTTATATCGTCATTTAGTTGACTTTTATTACTTCGACGTAAGAGGAAACTTTCCAAATTCAAACACTCTACTGGATTGTTTGAACTCGCCTTGCCTGATTTTGCAAAAGCGACTTGCTTCGCTCTTTTATCTCCCACCTTGCACAGTCCATTAACTGTGCAAGCAATCTGGGGGATACGAATAGTCCAGTGGACTATTCGTACCTGAGCCTGAAAACAAAAAAGCGAAGTACATCAGCTGGTCACCTAGAAACAAGAAAGCATTGAGTTATGCCTTCGGCTGTCGATGCGAACTTTGTTCGCTTTATTTCCAACCTCCAACTATCTCCCAGATAGTTGGAGCAAGTACTAAAAGTAAACTAAAAGACTATACTTGTAGAAATTCCAGCATTTCTTCCATTGGGATTTGATGGATGGCTGCTTGGCCTAATTGTGGTACGATGACAAGTTTGATGGTCTTGCCTCGTGCTTTTTTATCGTGAGTTAGGGCGGCGTATAATTCATCTACATTCCAAGGCTGGTGTGTAGTCGGCAAGCCGAATTTTTCACACATGGCGATAATTTTTTCTGTCAGACCAGCTGGCATCAGTCCTTTTTTCTCAGCTGCGCGTGAGATTTGTACCATACCGATGGCAACAGCTTCACCGTGCATGACCTGGCCGTAGCCAGCGGTCGCTTCAATAGCATGTCCAATCGTGTGACCGAAGTTGAGGTAGAGTCTGACACCGTTGTCTAATTCATCTTCGACAACAACCTTGCGTTTGACTTCACAGGAGTGGTAGACGATATAGTCAGCATGCTCCAGAATGCTCTCGACAGAGCCGTCTAATTGGTCTAGGGTTTCCCAGAGCTCCACATCATCTATTAAGCCATATTTGACAACCTCGCCCATTCCTTCAATCAATTCTCGTTTGCCGAGTGTTTTGAGGGTATCAGGGTCGATGAGAACGCCGTCTGGTTGGCAGAAGGTCCCCACCATATTTTTAGCAAATGGGGTGTTCACGCCAGTTTTTCCCCCGATAGAAGAATCAACTTGGGCAGTTAGGCTGGTTGGGATTTGTAGGAAATGGATACCACGCATATAGGTAGAAGCGACAAAACCTGCCAAATCGCCAACGACTCCTCCGCCGAGAGCAATGATTCCATCACTTCGTGTCATACCATTTTTTACGAGAAATTCGTAGGCCTGATTGACGGTATCAAGATTTTTTGAGGCTTCACCTTCTGGAAATTCAAAAACAATGGTTTCAAAACCAGCTTGTTCTAAGCTTGACTGGACTGTTTCACGGTAGAGTGAGCCAACGTGGTCATCTGTAATAATGGCGATTTTCTGAGGTTTCCAAAGTTCTTTGACCCATGTACCTGTCTGTGCTAAACTTCCTCTTTGGATAAGGATGTCGTAGGGAGTGTTGGGAAGATTGACGGTCAGTTTCATCAGATTTCCTCTCTATTTGATGTCGTATTTCTGGACTAATTGGTCCCAAATCAAGTCAGTCGGCATTTCTTTTCCAGTCCAGGTTTGGAATGCTTCAGCCGCTTGGAAAAGGAGCATGCCCAAACCATTGATAGTTGGGTTGCCTTGTGACTGGGCAAGCTTCATTAAAGGTGTTTCGAATGGTTGATAGATCACATCCGCAACCAAAAGATTTTCAGGAAAGCGAATGGTAGAAGGAACAGGTTGAGAATACCCATCCATGCCTACACTAGTTCCGTTGACTAGTAAGTCGGAGTTGGTAATACGTTCCTGTAGTAATTGGCTATCTTTGAGCGCTAGGACCTGCATAGGAACTCCAGTTGCTTGAGCAATAGGTGTAAGACTCGCCTGTGTTCTTTCCAAGCTTTGTTGACGGCAGAAAATGGTAATTTCCTTTGCACCATCCAATGCAGCCTGAGCTATGATAGCAGTAGAAGCACCACCACCACCTAGAATGGTCAGTCGCTTGTTGCGTACTTGGAATCCTCTTAGTTTTTCTAAACTTTTGAAGAATCCAATGCCATCGGTATTATGACCGATTAGTAAGCCGTTCTGATGAATGACAGTATTGACAGCGCCAATCAGGCGTGCAGAGGCTGTTAAATCATCTAGATAAGGAATGACAGCTTGTTTATAGGGCATGGAAAGATTGATGCCAAACATATCGTAGCGTTTGATATTTTCAAGAGTAGCAGCCAAATCCTCTTCTGGAATTTCCAAAGCGACATAGACACCGTTTACACCTGTTTCCTTAAAAGCCAGATTATGAATGAAGGGGGAAATGGAGTGTTTGATTGGCTTTGCAACAACGGCAGCAAGACGAGTGTAACCATCAATGTTCATAGCTTACCTCCAAATTATTTATCCTATAAAAAATTAAGGGAAGAATTAGACAGTTTGATGAATTTCACGAATTAGAGCTTCCGTTTTTTCCCAACCTAAGCAAGGATCGGTAATGGATTTGCCGAATACCTCAGGGCTATCTTGACGGCCGTCTTCTAAGTAGGATTCAATCATGAAACCACGGACATATTTGCGAATGGCTTCATTCCAATCACGGTTGATGAGGGTCTGACGGACGATACGGATTTGTTCCAGGTAGTTTTTACCAGAATTGTCGTGGTTGGTATCAATTACGATAAATGGATTTTTAAGACCAAATTGTTCATACTGTTTGATGGTTTTCAAGAGAATATCGTAGTAGTAGTTTGGTTCATAACCGCCCTTTTCAGTATTGGCACCACGAAGGATAGCATGAGCTAGAGGGTTGCCATCTGTATCAACTTCTGCGTCGCGGTAAATAAAGTTCTGTTTGTTTTGTGCGGCGTAGATACCATTGAACATAACGGTCAAATTACCAGAAGTTGGGTTTTTCATACCAGTTGGCATATCGACACCTGATGCAACAAATCTGTGTTCTTGGTCTTCCACCGAACGTGCTCCGATAGCATGGTAGGACACCAAGTCTTCCACAAGAGGGTAGTTGGCAGAGTAGAGCATTTCATCAGCAGTTGTGAGTCCGGTCTCAGTAATGACACGGTAATGCAAATTACGAACGGCTGCAATTCCATTAATGAGGTCTGGTAATTTAGAAGTATCTGGCTGATGAACCAGTCCTTTATAGCCTTCCCCATTGGTACGTGGCTTAGCTGTGTAAACCCGCATGACCATGAAGATTTTATCTTTGACTTCCTCTTGAAGCTTAGAGAGACGACGTGCATATTCTAGAACGGCCTCCTCATTATCTGATGAGCAAGGGCCGATAACCAAGAGCAGACGGTCATCTTCACCTCGGATAATTCTTTTCAGTTCTTCATCGCGCTGATTTTTTGCAGCTAGAAATTCTCCTTCTAACTTGGAAAGTTCCTTTACTTTATCAATGTCTAAACTGGTGCTACGTTTGTGGATTCCCATAGTATTTTCCTATCTGTTGTAAATTTCTCGGATGAGTTCTTGTGTTTTTTCCCAGCCTAAGCAAGGGTCTGTGATGGATTTTCCATAGACATCTGGATTGTCTTGGCGACCGTCTTCAATGTAGGATTCAATCATGAAGCCGCGAACGTAGTTACGAATGGATTCGTTCCAGTCACGGTTGATTAAGGTTTGACGGACGATACGGATTTGTTCCAAATAATTTTTCCCAGAATTGTCATGGTTTGTATCGATAATAATAAATGGATTTTTCAAGCCAAATTGGTCATAGAGCTCAATGGTTTCTAGAAGATTGTCATAGTAATAGTTTGGTAGGTATTTACCATTTTCATTGACTGCACCACGAAGAATAACGTGAGCAAGTGGATTGCCAGATGTTTCAACTTCAGTATTGTTGAAGAGGAAGGATTGCTTCTTCTGAGCAGCAAAAAGACCGTTGAACATGACTTTGAGGTTACCAGATGTTGGATTTTTCAAGCCTGTTGGAACATCGATGCCTGATGCTACAAAGCGGTGTTGCTGATTTTCAACCGAACGAGCTCCGATAGCGATGTAGGAAACCAAGTCATCAACCAAAGGTAGGTTTTCAGGGTAGAGCATCTCGTCAGCAGTAGTTAAACCTGTTTCCGTAATGACACGATAGTGGAGGTTACGAACTGCTTTGATTCCGTTGATGAGGCTTGGTGCAGCATCTGTATCTGGTTGGTGTATGAGTCCTTTATAACCATCACCATTGGTACGTGGCTTGGCAGTATAGACGCGCATGACCATGAAAATTTTATCTTTGACTTCTTCTTGGAGCTTGGCCAAGCGGTGAGCATAATCTAAGACAGCCTCTTCATTGTCAGATGAACATGGTCCAATCACTAGGAGAAGACGATCATCTTCTCCTTTTAAGATGGCTTCAAGTTCACGGTCACGAGCTTGTTTTTTAGCAAGTGTTTCAGGAGAAAGTTTAGAATGCTCTCGGACTTGATTGATGTCAATTTTTTCGCTGATTGGTGTAAACAATAGATCTCCCTCTTTCATTTATAGATTCCTCAATTATACCATTATTTTTAAGAATTTAAAATCAATATCTATGATTTTATGTAAAATTTACAGTAAATTCTGAATATTTTATATAAAGGAAATTTAAGAAATTTTGCTTACAATAGGTTAACGATTTTTGCCTCATACAGTTTGGATAAAAATGTAATGGAGAGAAACGGAGAAGATATAAATTTATCAAAAAAGTTTGTTTATGTCCTTGAAAAATCTTCCCAAAAGGAACGATAGTCCTTGAGTGTGGGAAGATGATTGAAGATAATGGCTATGAGATAAAAATCTTATTCATTTATTGAAAAGACAAGAACCATAATTTGGATAAAGGTGAAGCCGAGGATAAAGGGGAGGGCATCCCACGAAATAACAGCAAGCATTTCATCAATAACGACAGTTGGTCTGGTAAAGATGTCCCATGAATTCAGTCTTGCATATCGTCCGATATGAATGGCAAAGCTGGATAGTAGGGAAAGACCACTAATCATAAACAGTTTTAGCCAGTAGGATTTGATAGAAAAAGCAGAGAAAATAAGTCGTACACTTTCAACGCCAGCCATGACCCCAAAGAAAATACTTGGGACATAAAGCATAAATAGAATCATGCTTTCTCGTTGCCATAGTACTGTGTTGGCAAAGTGCATATGGACGATGTCTGTCACCATGTAAAAAGTATTGGGGTAGAAAAAGAGCCAGAGGAGACCTGCTATCACTTTGAGGATATGGGACTTTGTATGATTGGTAAGGATTGCAAAATCAAGTGCTACCAATGCCAAGAACATATTCCATGTCAAGTCAGGTGCTGTGATACCGTACCGTTTTAGTCCGACTGCTATGATGAGGAAAAAGAGATGAGTAAGAATATTTTTCTTTGTAAACATAGATGACCTCTTTCTGTTTGAGTTGTATCATAGTATAGCATAGATAGAGGAAGAATTGTAGTTAGAACCATTTTGTGATTTAGCTGAAAATATGATAAAATAGGATGTTGTCAATAACAGGGTTTCATTTGCTCTGAATTTGAAAGGAAAAAAGCATGACAAAAACACCGTTTTATATCACCACACCGATTTATTATCCGTCTGGAAAACTTCATATCGGTTCAGCTTATACGACCATTGCCTGCGATGTATTGGCTCGTTACAAACGCCTTATGGGGCATGAAGTCTACTATCTAACAGGGCTTGATGAGCACGGGCAGAAGATTGAGGAAAAGGCAAAAGAGGCTGGTTTGACACCGCAAGCCTACGTTGACGGCATGGCGGTTGGCGTCAAGGAGCTCTGGAGCTTGCTAGACATCTCTTACGACAAGTTCATCCGCACGACTGATGATTACCACGAGGAAGTGGTGGCGGCTGTTTTTGAAAAATTGCTGGCACAGGACGATATTTACTTGGGAGAGTATTCTGGATGGTACTCCGTATCGGACGAGGAATTCTTCACCGAGAGTCAATTAGAAGAGGTCTTCCGAGATGAAAATGGCAAGGTAACAGGTGGTATCGCTCCGAGCGGTCACGAGGTTGCCTGGGTATCAGAAGAATCCTATTTCCTCCGCCTCAGCAAGTATCAGGATAAATTGGTCGAGTTTTTCAATGCTCATCCAGACTTTATCCAGCCAGACGGCCGCCTCAATGAAATCATGAAAAACTTCATCGAGCCAGGCTTGGAAGATTTAGCAGTATCCCGTACATCATTTACTTGGGGAGTACCTGTTCCGTCCAATCCAAAACATGTTGTCTATGTCTGGATTGATGCCCTGCTCAACTATGCGACGGCCTTAGGTTATGGTCAGGATGAAACAACCAATTATGACAAGTTCTGGAATGGCACAGTTTACCACATGGTTGGTAAGGACATTCTTCGTTTCCACTCCATTTACTGGCCAATCATGCTTATGATGTTGGATATGAAGTTGCCAGACCGCTTGGTTGCTCATGGCTGGTTTGTCATGAAAGATGGCAAGATGTCCAAGTCTAAGGGCAATGTGGTCTATCCAGAAATGTTGGTCGAGCGTTTCGGCCTGGATCCACTCCGTTACTACCTCATGCGTAGTCTGCCAGTCGGCTCTGACGGAACCTTTACACCAGAAGACTACGTTGGCCGTATCAACTATGAACTGGCCAATGACCTTGGAAACTTGCTCAACCGTACAGTTGCGATGATTAACAAGTACTTTGGCGGTCAGGTACCAACCTTTGTTGCTAACGTGACTGATTTTGATGCGGACTTGGCGGCAGTAGTAGCTGACAACTTGGCAAGCTATCACAAGTATATGGAAGCTGTTGACTATCCACGTGCCTTGGAAGCTGTTTGGAATATCATCTCCCGTACCAACAAGTACATCGATGAAACAGCACCGTGGGTCTTGGCAAAAGAAGAAGCTGACCGTGACAAGTTGGCAGCGGTGATGGCTCATTTGACAGCAAGTCTTCGTGTGGTGGCTCACCTCATTCAACCATTTATGATGACGACGTCTAATGCCATTATGGAACAGCTTGGTTTGGGAACAGCATTTGACCTTGAAAACCTTGCCTTTGCAGGTCTTCCAGCTGGTTTGACAGTGGTCGCAAAAGGTATGCCTATCTTCCCACGTCTGGATATGGAAGAGGAAATCGCCTATATCCAAGCACAAATGGGTGGCAGCTCTGCTATTTCCCAAGAGGAAGAAAAAGAATGGGACCCAGCTGACGTGGAACTGAAAAACGAGAAAGCTGCGATCAAGTTTGAGGACTTTGATAAGGTGGAAATCCGCGTGGCCGAAGTCAAGGAAGTGGCCAAGGTGGAGGGCTCTGACAAGCTGCTCAAGTTCCGTCTGGACGCAGGTGACGGTCAGGACCGCCAAATCCTATCGGGTATCGCCAAGTACTATCCAAATGAGCAGGAGTTGGTCGGCAAGAAAGTCCAAATCGTTGCCAACCTCAAGCCGCGTAAGATGATGGGTTTGCTCAGCCAGGGCATGATCCTCTCAGCCGAACACGACGGCAATTTAACACTCTTAACAGTCGATCCATCAGTACCAAACGGCAGTCAGATTGGGTAAGAAAGTTCAAACACTCAGCACAGCTGGGTGTTTTTTTGCGAACTAATATAGAAAGGAGGTTTTATGTTAGTTGCACTTGATGAAGATGGACAAGTTTTTAATGTCTTGGAAAATCCTGCGCCGCAAGGTCGCTTTTGCTGTCCAGATTGTGGAGGACTGGTCCGATACAAATCCGGAAAAGTTCTGCGTTCGCACTTTGCCCACGTAACCCTGCGGGATTGCACATACTTTTCCGAGAATGAGTCGGCCCAGCACCTGTCCCTTAAGTCTTGTCTGTACAGTTGGTTAATCAATGCCGAACAAGTTGAACTTGAAAAATGCCTGCCTAGTATAGGGCAGGTCGCTGATTTATTTGTTAATAATAGTCTAGCTTTGGAAGTACAGTGTTCCAGTCTACCCATTTCTCGTTTGCAGGTGAGGACGCAAGCCTATCATGAAGCTGGTCTTCAGGTTCTCTGGCTGTTGGGAAAAGGCCTATGGTTAAAAGAAAGATTAAGCAAATTACACAAGCAATTTCTCTCTTTTAGTATGAACATGGGTTTTTACCTCTGGGAATTGGATGACGAGAAAAAAGAATTGCGTCTTCGTTACCTTATTCATGAAGACTTACGAGGTAAGGTCCACTGTCTGACAAAGGTTTTTCCATTTGGCGAGGGAAATTTATTGGAAATCTTGCGTCTGCCATTTGCCAAGCAAGCTTTATCACATCTTACTTGCCCGTTAGATAGGGATTTGCCTCGCTACATTGCACAACAGCTTTATTACAAATCCCCCAATTGGTTAGCCCTACAAGCAGAGTCTTATAGCCGAGGGGAGAATTTGCTGACAAAGACGGCAGAAGAATGGTATCCCCACATCCGTCTACCCCGCTCTGCCATTGGCTTTGCCCAAATACAAAAAGATCTAAGCCCAGTCTATCAGGATTTTGACCAGTATTATGACAGTATTGAAGACAAGCAGAAACAGGTTCTATATCCACCTATAATTTATAGAAAACCAATGTAAATAGAGATAGCTGATGGAGGTGTATATATTGCTTTTGAAAATATGCTCGTTATTTTATGTTAGTCATGCTACTGTTGGTGAGGGTTGTAGACTTTATTATCCTAGTGGCGACTTGCTATAGCGAATGCCAAAAACTATTTTCCAGTTGAATAGTAACCTATAAGCCCTCACTTTCCGTTGGAAAGAGGGGATTTTTTATGTTAGAATAAAGGATACGGAGGATTAATTATGTCTAAACAACGTTACGAAATTGAAGAAAAATACCAGTGGGATTTAACCACTATTTTCCCAGCCGATGAAGCTTGGGAAGCAGAACTTGCAGATTTACAAGCTGAAACTGAAAAAACAAAAGAATTTGCAGGTCACTTGCTCGACTCAGCGAAGAGTCTTTTGACAATCAGTGAAACGCAACTTGGTCTCATGCGTCGCATTGAAAAACTCTATGTCTATGCGTCTATGAAGAACGACCAAGATACTCGTGAAGGCAAATACCAGGAATTTCAAGCTAAAGCCATGGGCTTGTATTCGGTCTTTTCACAGGCTTTTGCCTTCTATGAGCCTGAATTTATGGCCATTACTGAAGAGCAGTTGGAAGCCTTTAAAGCAGAAGAGCCGGCTCTTGTTCAGTACAGCCATCAATTTGAAAAACTTTTAGCAGCTAAGGACCACGTCTTGTCACAAGAGGTAGAAGAAGTATTGGCAGCGACCAGCGAAATTTTCGAATCACCAGCTGAAACCTTCTCAGTCTTGGACAATGCCAGTCTACGTTTCCCAGAAATCGCAGATGAAGACGGTCACTTGGTGCCACTTTCACACGGAAACTACATCCACTTTATGGAGTCTAAAAACCGTGATGTCCGCCAAGAAGCCTATGAGGCCATGTACGGAACCTACGAGCAGTTCCAGCATACCTACGCTAAGACTCTGCAGTCTAATGTCAAGGTCAATAACCTGAAAGCTCGTTTGCGTAAGTACGATTCAGCCCGCCACGCATCACTTGCAGCTAATTTTATTCCAGAATCCGTTTACGATACATTAGTGGCGGCAGTCAACAAGCACCTTCCGCTCTTGCACCGTTATATCAATTTGCGTAAGAAACTCCTGGGTATTGATGACTTGAAGATGTACGATATGTACACACCATTGTCAGATTTCAGCACCAAGATTTCTTATGAAGATGCACTCAAGAAATGCCAAGAAACCTTGGAAATTTTCGGTAAGGATTATTCGGCTATTGTAAAAGAAGCCTTCGAAAATCGCTGGATTGATGTCCATGTCAATGAAGGAAAACGCTCAGGAGCATACTCAGGAGGTGCCTACGACACCAACGCCTTCATGCTTCTCAACTGGCAGGATAACTTGGATAACATGTACACTCTTATCCATGAAACAGGTCACTCTCTCCATTCTATGTTGACTCGTAAGACTCAACCTTATGTCTATGGACATTATTCCCTATTCTTGGCTGAAATTGCCTCAACGACCAATGAAAATCTTTTGACAGAAAAACTCTTGGCAGAAGTAGAGGATGACAAGGAACGCTTTGCTATTCTAAATCATTACCTAGATGGTTTCCGTGGTACAGTTTTCCGCCAGACCCAATTTGCCGAGTTTGAACAGGCTATCTATAAGGCAGACCAGGAAGGTCAAGTCTTGACGGCTGATTTCCTCAATGAATTGTACGGTCAGACTAACGAGAAATACTACGGACTTTCTGCAGAAGAAAATCCAGAAATCCAGTTTGAGTGGGCTCGTATTCCACACTTCTATTATAATTTCTATGTCTATCAGTATGCGACAGGTTTCGCAGCAGCATCAGCTCTAGCAAACAAGATTGTCAATGGTAGTCCAGAAGACAAAGAAAACTATCTCAACTACTTGAAGGCTGGTAGCTCAGATTATTCTCTCAATGTCATTGCCAAAGCAGGTGTAGACATGACCAAAGAAGACTATCTTAATGATGCTTTCAAAGTTTTTGAAGCACGCCTAACTGAGTTAGAGGAGCTTGTTGAAAAAGGGGTACATCTCTAAAATGATTTCCTATAAACGTTCGATTGTCATTCCCAGTGTGATTAGTCTTGCTTTCATCTTGCTCGGTCTTGGTGGTTTGACCAGGCCTGAACCATCTGTGGGAAGTGTTGTCTATTTGATATTTTTACAACCTTTGCTGGTTTATTTATATATATTGAGAAAGCAAAAGGCTGTTTTTATCTTGACAACACAGTACATAGAATTTCAAGAACACTTTTGGAGTGAACGTCAGCGCCATTCGTTAGAAGAGATTGCGGAGATTCGATACATCGTTTCTCCTGTCTATCGTGGCTATCAGTCGAAACGTTTGCGAATTGTAGGAAATAAGGGGGCACTACTTGCAGTCGTTAATTTGAATAAGCTTGATGGTGCAGATTTTAATGATATTTACCATTTTGTAGAGCAAGTAGCACCGCATATAAGATGGGATTTTTCAAATTAATAAAGAGAGGGGACTATGTTAACAGAAGAACAACTACAAGATATTTTTGAATTAGCAGATTTAATGTCAAATGGTGATAGGGAACTATTTCTCCAACTTAGAGAAGTAGTCTTCGCCAGTGATCCACACGAGATTCTCAATTTTATGGAACGTATTTTAGATTCAGAGTCATTCGATGATTTCTTGGATCGTGTTGGAGAGTCTGAAAAGGAAAATCTTTGGTTAATCTTGATAAAATTACTAGAGCATTTGAACTATATTTGTGTGCGTGATTATAAGGACAATCTTGAAGATTTTATCTACTTTTTTGATTGCCTTCAGCAGGTCCGCAATGCGGGAATTTCTCTTAAATTGGATTCAGGTGGATTAAGTCCAATTGCATCTATTTCAGAATGGGCAAGAGTCATTGATAACAAATATCTTGATGAAAACTTTTGTCTAGGGGCAGTAGATATGGACACGGATAGTTACTATCTCTTTTTCAGTAAGCAGGCGACTTTTATTCGACTTCAAGAACTAGCTGGAAATTTAGGGTATCGAATTGATTACGCCAAAAATATGTAAAGAAAAGGTGGGGAAACCTACCTTTTAGTGTGTTGAGGAAGAAAATCTTGTCGGCTTATGATATAATGGATTCTATGGTCGAATCATATAGTAAAAACGCAAATCACAATATGCGCCGTCCGGTTGTCAAGGAAGAAATTGTGGATTTTATGCGAACACGTCAGGCGCAAAATACAGGTTTTTTGAAAGAACTGGAAGAGTTTGCTCATCAAGAAAACATTCCAGTCATCCCTCATGAAACGGTAGCTTATTTCCGCTTGCTGATGCAGACACTCCAACCTAAACGTATTTTAGAAATTGGAACTGCTATTGGCTTCTCTGCGTTACTGATGGCTGACAATAGTCCGCGTTCGAAGATTACGACGATTGATCGAAATGAAGAAATGATTGGCTTTGCAAAGGAAAACTTTGCCAAATATGATCAGCGCCAGCAGATTGAATTGCTGGAAGGGGAAGCCATGGATATTCTTCCGACTTTACCAGATAACACATATGATTTTGTTTTCATGGATTCTGCTAAATCAAAATATATTGTATTTTTACCAGAAGTCTTGAAAAAGGTCAAAGTGGGTGGTTTAATCATTTTGGATGACATCTTCCAAGGAGGAGATGTTGCCAAAGACATCAAGGATGTCAGAAGAGGGCAGCGAACGATTTATAAGGGATTGCAACGTTTATTCGATGCGACATTGGATAATCCAGATGTGACTGCTAGTCTTGTTTCCATGAGTGACGGTCTTCTTATGTTGAGGAAAAATGTAGAGAATGTTGACTTAAAACATATAGAAATTTAAGAAGTTTTTAAGCTTTTGTGTTATAATAAAGGGGTTAATAAAAAAGGAGAGAGTCTTTAATGAAACAAACTAAAAAAATTCTCGCAGGTGCAGTAACACTCTTTGCTGCAGTAACACTCGCTGCTTGTTCCAATGCAGCTGATAAAGATATCATTACGATGAAAGGTAACACGATTACTGTGTCTGAGTTTTATGAGAAAGTGAAAACAAATTCACAAGCTCAACAAGTTTTGCTGTCAATGGTTATCAGTAATGTATTTGAAAATCAGTATGGTGACAAAGTCTCTGCAGAAGAAGTAAATAAGGAATATGATAAGAAGGCAGAACAACTTGGTGCTTCTTTTAATGCGGCACTTTCTTCGGCAGGATTGACAGAAGAATCCTATAAGGAACAAATTCGTACCAATAAATTGGTTGAGTATGCTGTAAAACAAGCTGCTGAGAAAGAATTGACAGATGAAAACTACAAGGCAGCTTATGACGCCTATACACCTGAAGTAACAGCACGTGTCATTAAGTTGGCAGACGAAGCTAAAGCAAAAGAAGTTTTAGCTGCTGCACAAGCTGAAGGTGCAGATTTTGCTCAATTGGCGAAAGACAATTCCACGGATACTACTACAAAAGACAATGGAGGCGAAGTTAAATTCGATTCAACTTCAACAACTGTTCCAGCAGAGGTACAGAAAGCAGTATTTGCCTTGGATGCAGGTCAAGTCGGAGCGTCGGTGATTTCTTCGGTAGATATGAAGACGTATACAACGAGCTATTATGTTGTAAAATTGGATGCTAAATCAGAAAAATCTGCTAAATGGGAAGATTATAAAGATAAGCTGAAAGAAATTATTTTGGCACAAAAGCAAAGTGATTCATCATTTGTTGCTACTGTGCTAAAAGAAGCACTCCAAAAAGCAAACGTTAAGGTTAAAGACAGTGCTTTCCAAAATCTTCTTTCACAATATGTGACAACAGAAGAAAGCAGTTCTTCTTCAACGAAGAGCAGCTCTTCATCGACTGAAAGTTCTTCTTCTACAACAGAATCTTCTAGTTCATCAGGTCAGTAATTGACGCTTTACTTATTAAGAATAGATACTTGATTACTTAGTTCAGAAAATTGGCGGTTGTTGCGAGCCATCTAAGCCAAGTATCTTGCTACTTAATGGAACAATTGAATATAGGTTATGAAATGAGAATGACAAGTCATTGAATGAAGGTGGTACCGCGGTTTTTCGCCCTTCGTTTGGTTTCTTGTTATTTTTTTTTGGAGGTTATCATGAAGCAATTTCAAGTGAAACAGCGCTTTACCTTTGGTGGTGAAAAATTTGATATTCGTGATAGTTTTGGGGATCTTGCTTATCAAGTGGAGGGATCTTTTCTCGAAATTCCAAAACGATTTATTGTGACCAATTCCAGAGGTGGGGAAGTTTGTCAGATTACTAAGAAGTTTTTGACCTTCCTGCCCCAGTTTACCATTGATATGGCAGATGGTCATTCTTTCTACTTGCAAAAGGAATTTACTTTTTTCAAGGATCGCTATACTGTGGAAAATCTAGGTTTAATCCTAGACGGAAATATCTGGGATTTGGATTTTCGCTTGAAAAGGCCAGATGGTATGCTCGTAGCCGAAATCTCCAAAGAACTCTTTCATTTAACTTCTCATTACTCCGTTACTGTAATGGAGGACTCCTATGCAGATTTGGTCATTTCCTTGGTGGTCGCAATTGACTACGTCGAAATGATGGAAGATGCATCGAATTAATCGTGAAATAATCATTCAGTTTAACTGTTTCGTTAAATTGAACCCGCCTAACTATCACTTATGAAAGGAAATGTTCAATTTAGATAATTTTCTGAATTGAACCCGAGCTAAAAGCGTCGAGAAAAAGATAGACCGCCTAGTGCGCTGGCGCACGGCGTTGGTCTCCTATTTTCTTCTCGCTTTCTTAATGCTCTTGGTATCTTAGTTTATGAAAAATTTATCTTCTGCTCAAATTCGTCAAATGTGGTTGGATTTCTGGAAATCAAAGGGTCACTCTGTTGAACCTTCAGCAAATCTTGTCCCAGTAAACGATCCAACTCTTTTGTGGATAAACTCTGGTGTGGCAACACTTAAAAAATATTTCGATGGCTCTGTCATTCCTGACAACCCACGGATTACAAATGCCCAAAAATCCATCCGTACCAATGATATTGAAAACGTTGGTAAGACAGCCCGCCACCACACCATGTTTGAAATGCTTGGTAACTTCTCGATTGGTGATTATTTCCGTGACGAAGCGATTGAGTGGGGCTTTGAGCTCTTGACAAGCCCAGAATGGTTTGCCTTGCCAAAAGACAAGCTCTATATGACTTACTATCCTGATGATGTGGATTCATACAATCGTTGGATTGCTCTTGGTGTTGAGCCAAGCCACTTGATTCCGCTTGAAGATAACTTCTGGGAAATTGGTGCAGGTCCTTCTGGTCCAGATACGGAGATTTTCTTTGACCGTGGTACTGACTTTGACCCTGAAAACATTGGTATCCGTCTCTTGGAAGAAGATATTGAAAACGACCGTTACATTGAGATTTGGAATATCGTATTGTCCCAGTTTAACGCAGATCCAGCTGTTCCGCGTTCTGAGTACAAGGAATTGCCAAACAAAAACATCGATACGGGCGCAGGTTTGGAGCGTTTGGCAGCTATTTTCCAAGGGGCTAAGACTAACTTTGAAACGGACCTCTTCTTGCCAATCATTCGTGAAGTAGAAAAGATTTCTGGTAAGAACTATGACCAAGATGGCGACAACATGAGCTTCAAGGTTATCGCAGACCACATCCGTGCTCTTTCATTCGCCATTGGTGACGGTGCCCTTCCTGGAAATGAAGGTCGTGGTTATGTCCTTCGTCGTTTGCTTCGTCGCGCTTCTATGCACGGCCAACGTTTGGGCATTACAGAGCCATTCTTGTACAAATTGGTGGAGACAGTTGGCAATATCATGGAGAGTTACTATCCAGAAGTGCTTGAAAAACGTGCCTTCATTGAGAAGATTGTTAAGAGTGAAGAAGAGTCATTTGCTCGTACTATCCATACAGGTTCACAATTTGCTGAACAATTGATGGACAAATTGGCGGCAGAAGGTAAGTCTGAGATTGATGGTCGTGATATTTTCAAACTCTATGATACCTATGGTTTCCAAGTAGAATTGACAGAAGAATTGGCTGAGCACCGTGGTATGACCCTTGATATTGCTGGCTTTGAAGCGGCTATGAAAGAGCAACAAGACCGTGCCCGTGCCTCAGTTGTCAAAGGTGGTTCAATGGGTATGCAAAATGAAACCCTGGCTGCTATCACAGAAGAGTCGACCTTTGTTTATGGTCAAACAGCTCTTGAGGCAAGCTTATCTGTCATTGTGGCTGATAATGCGCGTACAGAAGCAGTTTCAGAAGGTCAAGCCCTCCTTGTCTTTGACCAAACACCATTCTATGCAGAAATGGGTGGTCAGGTTGCAGACCATGGTTTTGTGAAAAATGCTGCTGGAGACATTGTTGCGACTGTCATCGATGTGCAGAAAGCACCAAATGGTCAACCATTGCACACAGTTGAATTGTCTGCAAGCATTTCAGTTGGTCAAACCTACACACTTGAAATCGAAACAAAACGCCGTAAGGGTGTTGAGAAGAACCACACAGCAACTCACTTGCTCCATGCAGCTCTTCACAATATTATCGGTGAGCATGCAACGCAGGCTGGTTCCTTGAATGAGCAAGACTTCCTCCGCTTTGACTTTACGCACTTTGAGGCAGTTACTGCGGAAGAACTTCGTCGTATTGAAGAAGAAGTCAATGAACAAATTTGGAATGCTATCCCAGTTGTGACGGTTGAAACTGATATTGATACAGCTAAGGAAATGGGGGCCATGGCCCTCTTCGGTGAAAAATACGGTAAAGAAGTCCGTGTGGTGACAATTGGTGATTATTCTGTTGAACTCTGTGGTGGTACCCATGTTGGCAACACCGCTGAAATCGGTATCTTTAAGATTTTGAAAGAAGAAGGTATCGGTTCAGGTACTCGCCGTATCATCGCGGTAACAGGCCGTGAAGCCTTCCTTGCCTATCGTGATCAAGAAGATGCCCTCAAAGAAGTGGCAGCAACCATCAAGTCACCACAGATCAAGGAAGTACCAAACAAGGTTGAAAGTCTTGCTCAGCAAGTTCGTGACCTGCAAAAAGAAAATGCGGCTCTGAAAGAAAAAGCAGCGGCAGCCGCTGCTGGTGATGTCTTCAAAGATGTCAAAGATGCTAACGGCATTCGCTACATTGCCAGCCAAGTCCAAGTATCAGATGCAGGTGCCCTCCGTACCTTCGCTGACAACTGGAAACAAAAAGATTACTCAGACGTCTTGGTCTTGGTTGCTGCGATCGGTGACAAGGTCAATGTCCTTGTAGCCAGCAAATCAAGCGATGTTCATGCAGGGAACCTCATCAAAGTCCTTGCTCCAATCGTAGCAGGTCGTGGTGGTGGTAAGCCAGATATGGCCATGGCAGGTGGTAGCGATGCCTCTGCTATCCAAACCCTCTTGAACAGCGTAGCTGATAATCTATAATCGCTCAATAAACTCTTTTATCCAATGGGTAGAAGAGTTTTTGGTATAATAAAAACATGATTTTAGTCTTTTATTTTCTTCTGCAAGTCATCAACATACTGTTTATCTGTCTAATAATATCCTATCAGATATGGAATTGTCTATTAATTATTCCCCTCTATCTCATTTTACGTTTCATAAATTATGAAATTTGCCGCCTGTTAGGATATTATGCTTTGGATGAAATGGGGCGCTTTGGATACGGTACCAAGGAAGTCCTCTATCCACGTTTTAGAAAGATAGAACAAGTCTATAGGAAGAAATACAATCAGCGAAGCAGAAAGCACCAGCTAATTTACTACGCAGGTTTTGTTATGATTTATTCGGTTAGTTTTCCTTTTCTGATTATCGTCGCAATGTTTGTTACCGAGGTAGTCAAATCGATGATTGGTGAGAATTCAGGGGAAGTAATCATAGGAGTATTTATCATAAGCATTCTTCTTTTATTTACTCTAGTGTATGGCAAGCTACAAAGCTATAAAAGAAATTATGCAAAGTGGTTTAATTTAGAGATTATCATGTGGGAACATGGACATCCAGTCTTTCGAGAAAAGAAGCGAGAGTAATCTTGCTTCTTTTTTAATGAATTTTGGCTATCCTGACCAATATTTACTACATTTTGACAATTTTCATAAACTTTTTGACAAAAATTATTATTTTTTTGACAAAGATACTTGTCAAAAAGAAAAGGAAGTATTACAATGATATCAAGATAAAAATCAAAAAGGTTCATCTGATACGATGAACAGATGCGGAGTCACCAAATGAAACAACCTTTTATGATTACAGGAACAACCATTGCGCGTGCAGTTGAAATAGGGGCCATTCTATTATTGGCTTACATTCTTCTTTCTGATTTGCTGGGTTGGAGCGATATGGACACAGTTCTAATGACTACTCTAATTGCCTCAATTGCTTGTATCGAAGCAAGTTTACAAATGGAGAAAAAAGAAAATAAGTAAAAGGAGATAGATCGTGAAACGACACATTTCAGCAGATATGGTAGCAATTATTTTCGGCTTACTAATTGGAGTTGCTCTAGGACTATATAGTTTAGTCTAGCTTGTAGGAAAATGAAGGAGAAGAAAGATGGAAGCGAAGAAGAAATTATTCGAAGTTAATATCATGGAAAATAAGAAGTTTGTGTGGGGATTGAATATTCTTGCGATTGTTCTGGTCTTCCCATTTGCTCTGCTATTTGGTAAGTTAGCGTTTTCCTTGCTGGCTAATGTAGATCAAAATTTGCCGCTTACCTTACCAGAGTTATGGATAGCAACAGTTCTATTTCCTATTTTGATAATTGTACATGAAGCTATTCATGGATTATTTTTCAAGATTTTTTGTCCTGAAAATCCTGTTAAGTTTGGTTTTAAATGGAAATCGGGCATGGCCTATGCGACCAGTCCAGGTTCACTCTACAATAGGATGCAAATGCTAGTGATTAGCCTGGCTCCCTTTGTTGTGATTAGTTTGGGCTTGACCATGGTAGCAGTTTTTTTGGGGATGGATGTATCTCTTTATCTGATATTGGTGACTATGCATGCAGTGGCTTGTGTAGGCGATTTCTACTATGCCTATCTCTTATTGGTCAAGTTTGCCAAGGAAAATATAGCTGTCGAAGACACAGAAACAGGCTTGATTATCTACCAAGCCTAGAAAGGAAAACTCATGGAATATGTCTTAAAAAATCGGCTCAAGGAATTGCGAGCCAGAGATGGTCTCAATCAGACAGAGCTAGCAAAGTTAGCAGAAGTATCACGGCAGACTATTAGCTTGATTGAGCGGGGCGAATATACGCCCTCGGTGGTCATTGCCATGCGCATAGCACAAATTTTTAATGAAAATGTGGAGAATGTCTTTCAATTAGTGGAGGTAGAAGAATGAAACAGGGGAAACAATTAACGACGGGCAAGCGAATTATCTTTTTCATCTTAGTCAGCTTAGTGCTAGAAGTAGCTTTATTTGTAGCAGGCTTCTTCATGGGCTATTTTGAAGCTGCAGGATTAAATGAAGAAACTCTTCTGTTCGTAACGCGTATGACAGCATCGCTAGGATTTGGTTTATTATTTTATCTACTTCATAAAAGTTTCACTTCATATAAAGCTTATCAGACTAGCGAAGGGACAGAAGATGATGAGATTGTAGATGGCTTATATAAGACAACATTTAGAAGTTTGGAATATGCTACCTTGGTGTTTAACATCGTTTCTAGTTTAACTGTATTTAATATAGTTTTGGGAACTTCTGTAACGGATGCTGGTTATAATTTAACTACATTTGATGTAGCGAATTTTTTAGTTCTCTTGCCAGCTCAAATCGCAACTTTAAAGGTAACTCAGGTTATTCGTCAGTACAAACTGTCAGCTTTTGCAACTCCAAATGAAGTGAAAGATTATATGTACGCCTTGGATGAAGGCGAAAAACAAGCGAACTTTGAACAAAGTTTCCTCATTCTCTTTAATTTAAATCAATGGGTATTTCCTCTCTTGTACGTTTTGG
Source organism: Streptococcus sp. 2018037 (assembly GCF_019754195.1). Lineage (NCBI taxonomy): Bacteria > Bacillati > Bacillota > Bacilli > Lactobacillales > Streptococcaceae > Streptococcus > Streptococcus sp. 2018037. The sequence goes on along the minus strand of NZ_JAIJZQ010000008.1, from coordinate 2,712 downwards.
TTGCAATGGTTTCAACCATTACTCAGACACAGCAACTCTTAGCTTTGGGAATTGTGGCATTTCTGCACTTGTATATTAACCTGGCTAAGTTGCCAATGATCCGTCGTTACTTCAAATAAGAATGTTATGAAAGGTTTTTAGGTAATAGCTATGAAAAAGGAAAATGTACACATCAAAGCAATTCGTTATTTCTATGATATTGTTGGTGAGTTAGATGAGGTGTCTTATGCGACCTTGACGAATTTCGGCAACAATATGTATATGCTCTTTATGACAGTGACACTGGTGAGCTTTCTAGTTAGCTTTGCGCTGGGAGAAGATGTCATGGGAATCAGCCTCTTCTTGACGTTGGTTTATTCTCAATTCAAACAGGACGCCATTATCAAACAGTTGGGACTGGATAAATTGTTTGTTGCAAAGGCTGATGTGAAATTGGCTCGGAAGAAAATGATGAAACGAACTCTGTTTCAAACCCTACAGATTGCTGTCTACGGTCTGTTAGTTAGTATTGGTCTCTGGCAGTTACAAATTCCACAGGAAAGCGGGACATCTGCAGCCGAGTATTTCCAGTTTGTCACTCCCATGACAGTTGTCTTGATGACTCTTGTTGGATTCCTTAGTTTCTATATTGTTAACCGTAAGAAAATCAAGCTTATTTAGTTTAAATGGAGTTAGCTCATGAAAGTGTTTATGAAAATTTATCTTGTCCTATTAATCGGCCTCGGTCTCTACGCAGTTGGCTATATTTTTGGAGAGTGGCTGGCTACTAGGCAGATTGATTTGTCAAATCTGAATATTCTATTACCGATGCTTTTAGGCTTGCCAGCTCTGCTATTGATCGAAAAAGAAAGTAATGAAAACTGACTTAGTGTATGTGAAGGAGATTGCTATGAATAGACTTGGAAATGTCAAAGATTGGAATGTGGTTAAAAATTGGAAGTTTCTCTTAGTGGGACTGGCTGTCGTTGCACTTAATGTATTGACCCAGATGGCTATGTTTACTCTACCAAATTTTGATGGGAAAAACCTTCTGATTGCTGCTGCCTTCTTGTTGGTTGCTGTAGTGCTTGGTCTTATCTTAACTGGTAAATTAGGTCTGTGGAAAGGTGAGCAGAAGTGGGGGATGGGTGCGAATGTTGGTTTTGTAGCCCTTGCCTTTATCGTTATGTTTGGTTTGAAAATAATTGGTGGGCAATTGATTATGCTGGAAGAGGGATACGGTCAGACGACTGCCAATCAGGAAATTATCAACAATTCAGGCTTGCCAACCTTAATTTTGTTTCTCTTTACAGTTTTCTTTGCTCCAGTTTTGGAGGAACTGCTTTTCAGAGGGATTCTTATGGGGAAAGTCTTTGGTAAGGATTCTATTGTGGGATTATTGCTATCAAGTTTTCTGTTTGGACTTATTCACAATCCGACCAATATCGGATCTTGGGTTATCTACGGAGGTATGGGTCTGGTCCTGGGACTCGCCTATCGTATTTCTGGCAAATATACAAACGTACTCATCCTACACAGTCTGAATAATCTTCTCGGATTTTTGTTGATGCTACTGATGCAGAGTCTGGGCTTGATATAGGAGGATACGATGGAACTATTTTTATGGATTCTTGTAGGATTTTTATTTTTCAATTCTCTATCAGATAGGAAAAAAGTGAAGCAGTTGCAAGCTAGGGTAAAAAAGTTGCAGAAAACTACAAAAGGAGAAAATCAGATGTCAGTTTTATTGAAAGAATTGGTCGGAAGTAAGGCTAAAATCCGCTTTGATGAGGAATTTATGACCATTTACGAATACAGCATTTTAGCTGTGGATGAGGAGTGGGTTAAAATTTCTCATGAATTAGCGGAAGGAGAGATTGAAACCAAGTTGGTACGAATTGATAATATTGTTGATTTGAGTTTTTAGGGAGGGAGTATGTTAAAATTTATCAAACACATTGCATTATTGTTTTTATTTTTTGTTGCTTATCAAATTATTTCTGGATTTTTGATGGTAGGACCGTCATTACAAGCTATTCCAGAATTTCCAGCTCAATTGATTGTGAATATGATTTTGATTTGTGCGATTATTGGCATTGTTCTCGGAATTGCATTTACAATTGTATTATGGAAATTTGTGTATTCTCGGCATACCATTGACTATAGTGTATCTTCATCATGGTTCCATAAGATTCAATGGCCTATTTTGCTCTATATTGCATTTTTCATCTTCCAACTTTTGGTACCTATATCTGAAAGTCAAAATCAAACCTTGGTCATCCAATTTGTGTCTGCCTACCCCTTGGTTTCATTTTTATCAGTCGTAATCTTTGCTCCGATTTTAGAGGAGTTGATTTTTAGAGGTTTGTTGGCGACCTATTTCTTCCCTAAAATGGCAGATATGAAGGCTGTTGGAATCTATCTTGCTGTAACGGGTTCTTTGTTTAGTTTGGTCCATATGCCAACAACCATTCCGCAGTTTCTAATTTATTTCACTATGGGTCTCAATCTTGGTTGGCTCTATTTAATTAGACGAGATATTCGCTATCCGATTGCGCTACATATGTTAAATAATGGAATTTCCTATTTGATGATTCTATTTTTGGTATAGACAATATGTAAAGACCCCCAGTTGAGAATTCGTGGATTTACCTGTACACTAGAATAAAAAAACAATCAACTTCTAACAGGAATTACCACACTCAATTGGAGGTCTTATATGTTTCATTTTAC